>JAHDWY010000142.1:0-8557 GCA_023384315.1 Candidatus Hydrogenedentota bacterium
TGAGCACCGATCCCGATTCCGCTGTCTATCTCTTCTCCGGGCAATTCGGCGGCGAACCCGAAATCCTGGCGCGAGCGCCCGGCCGCGTAAATCTCATTGGCGAACATACGGACTATAACGACGGCTACGTCTTGCCTATGGCCATCGACCGGGACACGATCATTGCTGCGCGACCCCGCCGCGACGGGGTCTTGCGGATTCATGCCGCCAATTTCGACGCGACGGGGGAGTTCCCGCTCGGCACGTGGGAGCGCTCCGCGCTGTATCCTTGGGCTGACTACATCCTCGGTGTCGCGCAACAGGTCGAGATGCTGGGCAGGCCCCTGCACGACGCCGACTGCGTTCTCATCGGGGACGTGCCCATTGGCGCGGGCCTGAGCAGTTCGGCCAGCGTGGAAATGGCGGCGCTCGCGCTCTTTGAAGCGATAGGAGGGTTCACGCTCGAATCGGGCGAAGCGGCTTCCCTGGGGCGCAGAGTGGAGAACGACTTCATCGGGGTCGCCAGCGGCATCATGGATCAATTCATCGTCCGGGCCGGACGGGCTGGGCACGCCCTGTTTCTCGACTGCCGGTCGCTGCACTTTGATCAGATCCCCATCGCGATGGACGATGTTCTGTTCATCATTGCCGACACGAAGGTGGCCCGTGGACTCGCGGGGTCGGCCTATAACGAGCGAGTCCGCGAGTGCGGCGAAGCGGTCGTATTCCTCAACCGGGCGACCGGAAAGGACACGATGCGCCTGCGTGACTTCTCGATTGAGGAACTCGAAGGGTGCCGCCAGTCCATGCCAGAGACGATTTACCGGCGGGCGCGCCACGTCATCTCCGAGAATGCGCGGACGCTGGACGCCTGCGATGCGCTTCGTTCGGGAGATGCAACACGGCTCGGCGACCTGCTCAACCGTTCCGACGAGAGCCTGCGGGCCGACTACGAAGTGACCTGCCCGGAACTCGACCTCATGACCTCCATCGGCCGAGCGCTCCCCGGATGTTACGGCAGCCGTATGACCGGCGCGGGTTTCGGGGGATGCACCGTCCATCTCGTTTCTGCGGCAAGCGCGGAGGAGTTCTGCGCCGCCCTGCACTGGGAGTACGCTGCTTCCACCGGCATCCAGTCCACGCCAGTGCCCGTAGCGGCGTCCGCGGGCGCCAACTCCACCGCTCTCTGACCTTCCATTTCGCTAAATTACGTGACAATGGCGAGAATTGTGTAGCCAAATTGAACTAATTTGAACTCGGAGTAAAAGTCATAAGTAATCATACAACAGGAATTTACATTTTCAAATTGAATTTTGATTTGCCTTTTTCGCTTCGTTGCGGCATAATCGGGAAAGACGAAGAAACAGCGCGGGGTTTGTGGGTATGCGATGATTTTGTCGATTATGTCATGAATTTCCTTTGTCGCTAACCGTACGACCACCCCCTCGGAGAGATTTCGGTTATGGCAGCCACTACTTGGAGAGACGAATCCGGCGTCACCTTGCTGGAACTGACCGTCGCGTCAGGGATTCTGGCCGTGGCGTTGGTGCTTTTGATGGGGGGCTTGGTCTCCATTGCGGATACGAACGAAATCACCGAAAACCAGTCCATGGCCAGTTCCCATTTGGAGAGCGTGATCGAAGAAATCCAGGCCTTGCCATACGACCAGCTTCTCGAGTATCAGCCGCCGGCGCTGCCGGGATTGGGCGCAACATCCACGGTCCAGGTCGCGGGTATTGATTCCGGTGGAAACCAGGTTCTGTTTCCCGTCGATCCCGCGACGCTGGGTACGCCGTTGCCAAACCCGACGGAAGTGCAGGTGACCATTACGTGGAACGACGTCCGCGGGCGGCCCTACACCGCGCGCGCGTCGACCCTGTGCAGGAGGTAGTCATGCGAGGGCGCAACCACGGTATGACCCTCATCGAACTCATGATCGTTGTGGCCATTTTGACGATCGTGTTGGGAATCTTGTTCGTGCTCGGCGATAACCTTCAGCAATCGGTGGCCGCGCAGGAGGCGCGCGTCACGACACAGGATGATGTGCGCATGGCGATGCAGCGAATCATGCTCGAACTTCGCCAGAGCGCACGGGCATCCATCCCATGGAACACGCTACCCAACGCGGTCATCACCTACCGCAGGGCCGAAGATGTCGACGGAAATGGTACGGCCGTCGACGTCGGCGGCTTTCTTGAACTCGGCGCCCAACGAACCATTCAGCGTGACACAAACGACGCCAACGGCGACGGGCGCACGACGACCCAACTGGTGATGATCGAGGGGAATCAAGTCACCGTTCTCGCGAATGGGCTGCTCGAGAACGAGGACGCGAATGCCGACGGCATTCTCAGCGCGGGCGAAGACAGTAACAACAACGGGGTCCTGGAGCGCGGGGTGTGGTTCGAGCCGGTCGGGGCCGGACTGCGTATTACGTTGCAGGCGCAACGATCGCCAGGACCAAGGAGCCAGGTGGTAACGTCCCAACTGACGGAGATCGTGGTTCCGAGGAACTGACTATGATTAAAAACACCCCCAGACGAGAGGAAGGAATGGCGTTGCTCATTGCGACGATATTCGTCGCCATCGCCATTCTCATGCTGAGCGCGCTTTCCGTGCGCGTGATTCAACAAAACAACCAGTCCCTTCAGTACAAGCTATACAACGACGCGTTCACCGGCCTCGAATCGGCCCTGGCAGAAAGCTGGGTCGAGTTGGAGACGGGGCAGGACGGCATGGTCGGACTTGGTGTGTGGTCGCCGCCCGTCGGCTCGACGGGCCGGGTGCTGCCCAGCTTCGACGACAGCGGCGTGCTTCCGGAAATGAGTTCCACCCAGCCAACCGTCCAGTACATGGCCTATGCCGACGACTGGTCCAGCAATGGCGAAGATGACGACGGCGACGGCACTATCGATGACACCGGCGAGAACTTCACCTATACCGTCTACGCGTTCAGCCGGAATCGCGGCATTCAAAGAAACGTGGAAGTCGTGCTCAAGGGATTCGACGTCAACGTATGGCGCAACGCGATCTTTGCAGGCAACGGCCAGGCCGGGGGGCTCATCAACGGAAACGTGAGCATTCACGGCTCCGTCCATTTGCTCGGAAGCAACGTGGTCAACGGGAATACGGTCTTGTCGGCCATCGACTTGAGCGGCACCAGCCTGATTCACAACAATTACGTGGGTATACCGGCAGACTTGGCCGCCCGGATCCCGGCCCTCGATACGGTCCTCTTCGATGGCGAGATGGTCCAAACGCTGGAAGCCAAGTTGCGCGTCAAGAACGGCCTCGTGGGCATGTCCGGCAACTCGGAAATCGGCGAGCCGAACATCAGCGGCAACACCATCAAGGAAACCATGGATGGTACCTACGTCAGTGATGGATGGACAGGCACGTCGGTCAACGACGACGGCGGACGGGGAGACCCTACGAATGTGTGGAGCGATAACGGGTGGGATGACTCGTATGACCTCGGCGACAAAGTGCCCATGCCCTTCCTGGCCGACGATTACCGGGAGTTGGGTACAGGAAACACCTACATCAATCCTTCCACGCTAACGAATTACACCCACGGCGAATATTTCGA
Source organism: Candidatus Hydrogenedentota bacterium (assembly GCA_023384315.1). Taxonomy (GTDB): domain Bacteria; phylum Hydrogenedentota; class Hydrogenedentia; order Hydrogenedentales; family SLHB01; genus JAHDWY01. Next base: position 3,569 of record JAHDWY010000142.1, read on the forward strand.
GCAGGTTCTGGCGGGCACGCCGTACACCGGGAACATGACGATTCAGGCCAATCAGAACTTCTACTACAACGCCACCCGGCCTTCAGAAACCAACCCGGCGGGGCGGCTGGGCACGGATGACTACATCTATTTCGACGCGGCCACAAATCGCATGGAAATCAATGGTCAGATTCAGATCAACGGCGACTTGGTGATTACCCGAGGCGGCGGTAACGACAAGAGCATCGACTACACCGGACGTGCCGCCCTTCTGGTCAAAGGCAACGTCACCCTGGACACGGACCTGCGGTCCATGAACGCCAACGGCACGACAGCGAACAGCTTTCCCGCCGCCAACATTCTCGGCATCATGGCCGAGCAGAACTTGACCGTGGGTTCGCTTTCCCAGTTGACCCTCATGGGTGCCTTCTATGCTCAGGGCACGGTGAAATCGACAAAGCAGACCACGACGATCGGAACTCTTGTTGGCAGCTACTTCGACATGGGAACCAACGTCCCCGAAATCTATCAAGTCCCCAGCTTGGCCGACAATCTGCCGCTTGGCATGATCGGTGCCTATCCCATCCTGGTGTACGACCAGGTTGCCTGGCGCGAGATTGGCACATGAGTGACGTTCAAGACATGGGGTTTGTTCGAAAAAACTGGCATCTGCTTGCCGTATTCGTTGCCGTCGTGGCCGCCATTCCGGTGGTCGCCCTGCGAGAAAAGGCGCAGCAGCAGAACGCGGTACAGGCCGCTTCCCAGACGATTGATGCAACGGCTGCCCTCGGCGCCAAGTCTCGTATCGAGCCGGTCGCCCCACGGGATACTCCACGAGACGCGGCCTTGAAGATCATCGAGTCGCACCGGCAGCGGCTGGAAGCCAATCCCCAAAGCGACGAAGCCCCGGCGCTGCTGAGTGCCATGGGCAATCTCTACCGGCAGCGGTTGAGCGACTACGGCCAGGCCGCAAGTTGCTTTGAGCGCCTCCTGACGGAGTACCCGGACGCGACGAACATCCGCGACGCATACCTCCAACTTGTCATCTGTTACGACCGGCTCGGGGACGTCGAGAATCGCCGCCGAGTCCTGCGGCGAATGATGGACGTGTACCCGCCGGAATCCGAGGAGCACCTGTTCGCGGTCCGGGAACTGGGACTCTAGGACGCCAAGACCTCCGTCTGGCGTGCGGGGAATGGACCCGCCAGCGAATCGCCAATAAATCCACTCCCGCTCGCGCCATCGAGCCCAAACAACTTCATCTTAGCCCTCTCGCCTGTCACACGTCCGAGCACGAGGCTTCGTCACAAAAGTAAACTATTGACAAAATATTCAAAATCACACATACTCTCAACCATATGGTCAATTCCTGCGATTTGTGATTTTGAACTAAGGTATAGTTATAAGCTGGCGTGTAGAAAGAATTTATGGTTTACCCCGAAATGCCCGCTTTGCAAACCGGCAAAACCTGTGGCACAATTCCCCGTGAGCGCATGCTGGGACTGTGCGCTTCCGTGACTGGGCGATTCGAACAGACATCAGGGATTCGTGCGGAACGTGCCGCAAACGCTGGGGGCCGTGGCAGGTTTCGCGAATCGTGGAAGTTACGGAGGCGTAGCGTTCGGGTATGGCGTGCCTGCCCGTGCCTAGATCTTCCGACGCGAATGCTGTGGAGCGGGGTATGCCCCGGAGGACGTAGAGCAATGCGATTCAAACCTTTGCAGGCAAAACACGGCGTGACCCTCCTTGAATTGACCATCGCCATGGCAGTGTTCACGGTCGTTCTGGGAGCGACAGCCCAAGCGCTCATCTCGTATTACGTCGCCTTGGACACCCAGAATCAACGCCACACCGCCGTGCGAAACTGCACCGGCATTGTCAGCAACATGCGCGACGTCCGCGACGCAAACCCCGAAAATTTCCCGGACGCCGTCGTGGCGCTCTGGCCGGATGGCGCCGAGGTGCCGAATGCGGGATCGCTTCCCCAAGAAATCATCACGGTCGACTACGTCAATCCGGCGAGCAATCCCCTGGAAATCACGATACGCAGCCAATGGGTGGATCTACGCGGGCGCCCCGTGTCCCTCGATGTCTCCACCCTGTTGACGGATCGGTAATGGAGGTCTTGGGTATGGGAGCAAAGGGTTTCACGCTGGTTGAGCTCGTCATCTCCATGGCGATACTTACCATTATCAGCGTGCTAGGTGTTGTAGCCCTGCGCACGTCGACGACCTCCGTGGCCACCGCGGAGAGCAAGGCCGACGTGCAGGACAACATTCGCGACGCGCTGGCAAGCATGGCCAGGGAACTCCAGATGGCCTCGAAAACCGCGGACGATTCCTTGACGCCGCCGCTCGTGGAGGTGGCGGTCAATGCCAATCCGGCCTTGGGCAGCCCGGCGGAACTCGTGTTCCAGACGCCGCTGAATGGCTCGGGCCGCAGCTGGTCGCAAGTCATCCGGTACCGCCACATCAATGAGGACGCGAACGAGAACGGGCGCCTCGACGAAGGCGAAGATCTCGACGGGGACGGCGTACTGAGCCGCCGCATCCTGCGCATTCAGGATCGTAACGGTGACGGCGACACGACGGACGACGGCGAGCAGATGCCGGTGGGGGGTGCCAACGATCTGAACAACGTACAGTTCGTCCGTGTTGGGGATATCGTGACGATTACGCTTACGGCGGAAAAGTTCCTGTCCGGCCGCCGCTCGGACCCGGTCCGCCTTACGGTTTCATCCGATGTGTATTTGCAGAATTGAGGCCGATGCCGAGCGGACTCTGAACCGGGCATCTTGCCGCAAGGAGGAGATCTCCATGGGATACAAGCGCAGGCATCAAGAGGGCATGGCCCTCGTGCTGGTCGTACTCGCGATGATCGTCGTGCTGGGCGCCATTACGGTTGTGGTGGCGCGCGTGCATACGGCGAAAATGCGCACCGACGCCGCCGTCGACCAGGCGCGACTGGATGAAGTGTGCAAGGCGGGTATCGACCTCGGTATCGAACGGATTTGGCACCAATACGTGATCGGCCAAGGCAACACCACCGGTAACCTGGCCTCGTACATGGTCTTCATTAACAACGTGATCCCGAACAACGAGGACTTGAACGGCAACGGCGAGGAAGACGGCGCCGAATTCGACATGGATGGCGACGGCGACTTCGAGATTGCCGATCCGGTTCTGATTGTGGAGGAAGACGACAATCGAACCTTGCCGTCCGGAGGCCAAGTCGTGCAAGTATCCCTCGCCCGGACCGACGACGTTACCGGCACGACTGTGACCATCCGTGCGACCGGCCGCGTCGGCCAGCGCACCGCGGCCGCGACGCAGACCATTCGCGTCGCGGGCGAACTGTTCGACGGTTTTGAATATGGAATCATGGCGAATAATATCAACTGTATTTTGTGCCACGCGGAAGTGCAGTCTCTCGACCTGTTCCGGAACAGCGACCCCTCGCAATTCGGCACCTTTGACCGGATCAAGGTTGCGGCCCTTGAATCCCTGCTGATTCGCACCAGCGAGAATGTCAACACCCATTTCGCGGGAACCACCTACACGCGCGGCCAGGTCTACAACCAGGCGGGCACTCCGTTCACCGCCTCGACACTCGCCTCGTCTACGTTCAAGGCCTATCATTTCAATTCCAGCAATGGCAAGATCTCGCAGGACGGTTCCGGCAACATGCAGATCACCAACCTTGCCAACGCCGGCACCGACGGCGACGGTATGCTGGACCAGTTTGCGAACCTGTACCTCGACTACCCGACCGAAGATAACCTGATGACAGACGGCACGCTGCCGGAGGACTTCCCGACGCCTTATCCGGACGACGACGGCGACCGGTATGTGGACGACGACGAGTTTTCGCGGGTGATTAACAGCACGAACGGGTCGATCACCTTCGAGCTGGATCCGTCCGAGGTGACCGGTTCCGTGACGGCGGGCGTGGCCTATGGCGTACCAACGGGTTCGGCTTATACCGGCGATTCCCTGCCCACCGCCTCGAACGGCGCACTGACGACGCTCACTGACGAGGGTTCCTACGACGGGAATCTCATCCTCATCGGCACGGAGGACGACCCCATCGTGATCGATAAGAAGGTCGCCGTCGACGGCGACTTGATCATCAAAGGCAAGGTCAAGGGATGGGGCCAGATCTTCGTCCGCGGCAATGTGTATGTCGCTGGTGACGTAACCTACGCGGATGCGCCGGGCGAATTCGGTGTTGCCGAAGACGGCACGACCAATGGGTTCGCGTTGACGGCCGGCGGCAGCATCATGATGGGCGACTACTTGACCATCCGCGGCAAGAAGCACACGGCCGACACGGGCAAGTATCCCAGCGGCGGTTTCATCGACATGCGCGACGACCACGACACCCAGAACATCACCAAGAGCGGCACGACCCAGACGGTTCAGATGGGCTATTTCGATGACGGCGTCGTGGATGCGGGCTGGTCGCAGGGCGCCCAGGACCAGATCAGTTTCACCACATCAGAAATCATGCTGTTCAACGAGATGGAGTACCAGAAGGCCCAGGCGGACCCGAACTACACGGCCCGGTACTATCGGTTGCGCCCCGATCAGCCTTTGTACCGGTACGTGTCCAGCGACGAACATACGGTCAAGTACAGCGAATCGGGCGTGCTGACCATCTCCGATCCCGGCACCGCGGCCATCCACGACCTGAACCCTAACGACTTCTGGGTCAGCGAAGATCAGTTGCGCAACTTCTGGTGGGCCGACGAAATGACGCGGCCCTCCAGCGGGCGGCCCTTCCAGTTCGACGGTCTCCTCTATTCCAACAACAGCATCTACGCCATCACGCGGAGCAGCGACCGGCACAAGTCGAACACGCGCGGCCAGATGACCATCCGCGGCAGCGTGATCTCCGCGGACCTGGGCGTGCTCGTGCCAGGGCCCGATTTCAGTGTGCCGCGGGACGCCTTGAAGCTGTATTACGACAAGCGCGTGGCAGACTTTCTCCGTGTCGAAGATACCACCCAGG
>JAHDWY010000142.1:8567-8806 GCA_023384315.1 Candidatus Hydrogenedentota bacterium
CTTCCAGCGTCTGGCCTACCGGATAGACTAGAGGAGCGGAACCTATGACCAAGTTTCCACTTTCACTCGCGCTCGTCCTGGGAATCGCATGGGCAGTCGCCGCATCCGCCGATACCGTGCACTTCCCGGACGGAACGACGGTTGACGGCGTCGTCACTCAGGTGAATGCGAATTGCATCGCCATCGAATCCGGCGGCGGGCGAATGCTCGTTCAGACGAATCGGAGCGCGCGCGTCGAA
>JAHDWY010000143.1 GCA_023384315.1 Candidatus Hydrogenedentota bacterium
GGGCCCAGGTACTCGTCGATGTCGGCGTTGTCGCCGCGGCGGTGAGCTTTACCGGCGGCCTCGGCAGCGTGTACACGTTCCTGTTTGTCCTCATCGTGCTGGAGGCCGGCATCCTGCTCGGGCTCATCGAGGGTTTCGTTTTCGCCACGTTGTGCGCGGGGATCATGGGAGCCTTGGTACTCATGCGCACCGTGCCCTCGGTGAGCGTGTCGGAAGCCGAGCAGTGGTTCAACCAGGATCGATACACTTTGTGGTACGGCTACCTGCTCCAGGTACTCGCCTACTACCTCACGGCGTCGATCAGCGGATACTGGAATCAGCAGTTGCACCGTCTCCAGCAATTCCAGCGCGAGATCCTGGACAACATGAACAACGGATTTCTGATCACGGATCTTTCGGGCACGATCACCGTCGTGAACAAGGCCGCCGAACGCATCTTGAATCTCAGCGAAGACGAGGCCATCGGCCAACCGGTGCAGGACGTGCTGCGTGTCGCCTCGGGCGAGGAATGCCCAGTGATCACGGCCCTCCGGTCCGAACGCGATTTTACCCGCTACGAATACACCGGGCTTCTGAACGACAGACGAACCATGCTGCTCGGACTCAGCACGAGCCGCATCTACGACTGGCGCGGGCGCATGACCGGCATTATCGCGTCCTTCAGCGACTTAACCGAATTGGAGCAGATGCGACAGGAATTGAAACGTCAGGACCGGCTCTCCATCGTGGGTGAACTGGCCGCAGGGCTGGCCCACGAAATCCGAAACCCGGTCGCGGCGATTCGCGGCGCCGTGGATGAACTTTCTACCAGCCTGGACCATCCGAACGTGGCGCAAAAACTGCTCGCCATCGCCCTGCGCGAATCCGATCAGTTGAACGCCATCGTCTCCGATTTCCTCGACTTTGCGCGCAAGCCCCGCATGCGGCGCGACGTGTTCGACGTGCGCGGGCTCATCGACGAAGTCACGGACTTCACCCATCGCAAGTACGGCGAAACACCTGGTTTCTCCATTGAAACCGAAATGCCGGACGAAGTGTGTCCTGTCTCCGGCGACCGGACCCAGATCCGCCAAGTCTTCCTGAACCTTGCGAAGAATGCGGTCGAAGCCATGAACGAGAAAGGCCGCTTGCTCATTGCCGTCGTCTTGGGCCCCTCGTCGGTGGAAGTGCGGTTTGACGACGAAGGCCCGGGCATCGAGCCGGACAAGGTTGCGCGCATTTTCGAGCCTTTCTATACTACGAAGGATACCGGGGTTGGGATGGGGTTGGCCATCTGTCTGCGGATTGTGTCCGCTCACGACGGAACCATCCGTGCCGCTTCCCGCGAAGGGGGCGGCGCAACGATGAGCGTTCGGTTGCCCCGCGCGGGTACGGAGGAACAAGGCTAAGTGGCTGTCCAGAATCGCATTCTCGTGGTGGACGACGAGTCCGGCATGCGGGAGCTGCTCGAGATCGTTCTCGCTAAGGACGGGTATGACGTCTCAACCGCCTCCAATGTGGACGACGCCCAAAAGCTTTTGGAGAACGAGAGCTTCGACGTGGTCCTGACTGACCTTCGCATGGGCAGCGATCGCGACGCGGGCATGAAGCTGCTTTCCTGGCTCAATGAGAACAGTCCGTCGACCCCCTCCATCATGATGACGGCGTACGGTTCGGTGGAGACAGCCATCGAAGCCATGAAACGCGGCGCGGCCGACTACATCATGAAACCCTTCAAGAACGAGGAAGTGCGCATCCTCATTCAGCGGGCTATCGAACAGACGCGGATCAAACGCGAAAACATCGCCCTGCGCAAAGAGCAGGCAAAGCGTGGAAACCTTGACAACATCATCGGCAAGGGCAAGGGGACCGAAGAATTGCGCGACATGATCCGGCGCGTGGCCGACCTCCCGAGCACGGTGGCGATTCACGGCGAGAGCGGCACGGGCAAGGAACTCGTCGCCCGCGGCATACACCAACTTAGCGGCCGCGCAAGCAAACCCTTCGTCGCGGTCAACTGCGGCGGATTCCCCGAGAACCTGCTTGAGAGCGAACTCTTCGGCCATAAGAAAGGGTCCTTTACCGGCGCCTACGAAGACAAGGAAGGACTTTTCGTCGTTGCGGACGGCGGGACCTTGTTCCTCGACGAAATCGGTGAAATGCCCATGGCGCTTCAGGTCAAGCTGTTGCGCGTGCTGGACAATAGTGTCATTCACCCGGTCGGCGGAACCGTCGGCAAAAAAGTCGACGTACGCATCATCTCCGCGACAAACCGCGATCTCGCTCAAATGGCCCATGAAGGCGCGTTCCGGGAAGACCTGTATTACCGGCTCAACGTAATTCCGATCACCGTGCCGCCCCTGCGCGACCGGGCCGACGACATCCCCCTCCTGATCCGCCACTTCCTCAAAGTACACGCGGAGAAGATGAAACGTGGCGAGATGCGCGTATCGGAAGATGTTGAATCCCTTCTGTTGGGGTATCCCTGGCCCGGCAACGTGCGCGAACTCACGAACTTGCTCGAACGCGCCGTGGCCCTGTGCCGGGGCGACGTGATCGAGATTAGCGATCTGCCGCCCAACGTGCGTGACCATGTGTCCACGCCGGGAGAATCGGCGAAGGAGTTGCCCCAAGGCGGGCTCGATCTCGAAGAATACGTCGCGGAAATCGAAACCAGCCTCATCAAGCAGGCGCTCCAAAGCACCCGCTACTCCCAAAAACGCGCCGCGGACCTGCTCGGGCTGACCGCGCGGTCTCTACGCTATCGCTTGAAGAAGTATGGGCTCGCCGACGACGATTGAGGGCTGATGGAAGCCGAGGGCTTTCGCAAAGGTGTGGACTTGAGGGAGACGGAAATGGGCGCCGCCATGGTGACCGCATCCACCACACTCCATCCGGTTCCATTGACCTCCACATGGGATGGCCACACCGAGTTGAAGAAGTACCACAGCACCACGCCGCGCGACGTTCCCGTAACCCGCCTCTGTGCGGACTTGGCCACGATCTGGTGACCGGGAGCGCGACGGGTAGGGGCAATAGAAATGAGGCGCGCCGTGGAACCCCCGGCGCCAGCCCGGCGAAGTAAAGAAGACACCCCGCTGCGGAATCCCTACTGACTCGCGTCCCCGGTGTCCTTGCTGAACCTGGTGCCTTTGAGGTTTTCCCGCGGCAGCGGTGATCCCGGCTCGACGCCGAGTCGTTCATTGCGCCGCCGGATGAACGCCTCCAGCACCGCGATCCGCATGCGTGCGCCCATTTTGTCGCCGGTGTACCCATCGAGCACGGCCAAATCAATCTTCTTGCCGAAGCGGCGGAAGTAGTAAACCCAGACCGGGGTGAAGTAAAAGCAACGGTCATCGACTCCTTCCACATCGGGTTTGGTGCCCCGCCGGCGCAAGATGAGCCGAACCATGCCATCCCGGGCGAGCCGTTCCGCGTTTTCCCCGTCGATCACCGGATCGAAGAACTCGCCCTCCGGCATCCGCTCTTCGAGTTCGTCCATCCGCTCAAAAAGCGCGAAACCACCGAAACTGGCGTCGATGGAAACCCAAACCGTGGATCGCCTGCCGCCTCGGGTCAAAACCATGCGAAACGCATAGAGCGGCATCCATACCAGTTCAACGGATGCGGGCGTTCCTTGTGGAGTGGTTTTTACGGGGCGGTGTCGCAGGAGGCCAAAGAGGTTGCGGACGCGTCGGCGACGAAAAATGCCGACCGCCTCCGCCAAATTGTACCGCGGAGGGAGAACAAGGTGCTTCACGATGCTTGCGACTTGGCCCTCTTAAAGAGCTTCCAACCGTAGTACGTGCCAAAAAAGCCGATTAAGCCGAGTACCGTGCCGCAGCCGAGATTGACGATCGCCGCGTTGCGCCGGTCTTCCCATGCCCAGAGCGTGCCGATGAGCACGGGGATGGCAAGCGCGACGATAAATAGCCCCACGGCCATGTAGGTCTCGCCGTCCCGTTTCATCATCTCGGTGGCGGTTATTTCTTCCGCGGTCTTCTCAATCGTTCCGGGCATGACGCGCTCCTCAATAGAAGTAGAAATATACGAATACGTGGGGAAGCATGGAAACGACGGTCCAGAGGCGCAAATCGGTGTACCACGCCTTGTTGACCCTTCCCAAGTTCACATAGGATTCCTTCAAAAAAACACCGACCCAAACCATCGTGCCCACAAAAAAAGCTATCGCAACTATTGTCGCCCAAGGCTGGTAAATGGGAGCGAGCAGATCGTTGATGGGGTCGAAGAATATTCTCAGGATCGGGAGACACACGTTGCTCAAGAAAGCATTGATTCCCTGTTCCAGCGAGTCCAGCATTACGAGTTCCTTTCCTTCAGCGCATCTTGCGCCGCGGTGCTCTGCACGACCGAACTCCACACGAGCCCGCGAAGCTTCGCCTCTGGCTCCTTCGGTGTCAGCAAACTCACGATGATCGTGACCGCCATGGCAAAGACAAAGGACCACCACGCCACGAACAGGAACGGGTTTTCGGACGGAAACAACCCGGGCGTGTAATTAAGGATAAAGCAGAATAGGACGCCCAACACGAGCCCGGCTAGTCCGCCCCAGCGGGTAGCGCGCGGCCAGATGATGCCCAGCAACAGTATGGCCAGCGTAGGACCCTGGAACATGCTTAGTATCGTCTGCGTGAATATGTAAATGCTTTCACGATCCGCGATGGGTTTCGCGAGTATAGCCGAAGTGATAATCAGAATGGCGGTGAATATACGTCCCATGTTCAGCGCTTGATTCTCCGTATAGGGCCTCTTCCCGGACCACTTCCGCAGCTGTCCCCATATGTCCGTAATGAAAATCGTGGTGGCCGAGTTCAAGGTTCCCGAAATGCTGGACATCAAGGCCGCGAACAGCGCCGCGAACATGAGCCCGCGCAGCCCCGCAGGCAATAGCAGGCGAATCATCTCGGGTACCGCGCGGTCGGCCTCTTCAATCGGAAGGTCGGGCACGAGGACAATTGCGCACAAGCCCGGTAGGGCCACCATTAGCGGGATCATCGATTTCAAGAAACCACCAAGCAGCATCCCGCCTTTGGCGTCCCATTCCGTGCGGGCACCCAAGGTGCGCTGCACGATGACCTGGTTACCGCTCATGTATGCAATAGCGAGTACAATGCCAAGTCCGAACACGATACCCGTCCACGGGAAGGGTCCCGCCGTGTCATGCGGCAACAGGATGGTGAAGTGATTCTGAAACTCAGGACCCTTCGCGAGGACTTGCTGCTGCAAGGCCGACCAACCACCGACTTCCCACATGGCCAACGTGAGCAGGCCGATACCGCCTACGTACATGACGATAAGTTGGACGACGTCGGTAAACACCACGGCCGTCAACCCACCCGAGAATGTGTAAAGGCCAGTGACAATCGCCATCAGCCATACCGATGCCATGGCGTTCCAGCCTAGAACCGTATGCATGAGTTTGTCCGCGGTGACCCATAACATGATGGCGAGCCCGAGGAACATCACGATAGCCCAAATCAGGGCTTGAATGAACTGAACGGCGCTGTTGTACCGCATGCCGAGGAACTCGGGGATGGTAAACACGCCGGTACGCCAGAAGTATGGCACGAAAATGAACGCCGCGAACGCCATCGCAGGCATCGACCCGATCCAGTCGAAGTTGGCGGCCGAAACCCCATGCCGGAATGATGCTCCCGCGACGGCGACGAAGTCAGTTGCCCCAATGTCGCTCACCACAATGGAAAATCCGACCGCCCAGAAGGGAAGCGATTTGCCCGATACGAAGAAGTCCTCTGCATTTCCCACGTAGCGGGTGCAGAAGAATCCAAGGGCGAGCGTGCCTATCATATAGACCGCGATGATGACGATGTCGATGCTGGCGAGACCGATTACGTTTTCCATATAGGACCTTCCGCGGCTCGAATGCTCAATATGGGGCCCAAACCCCACCCCAATGGTCAGAATGGGGATACTCTACCCGCCCGCCGCGCGTTCGATCAAGTGATTTGGGATCCAGCTTCTCCGCTTGCGACGTCATTCTCGCGTGTACTACCATCCACCCGGCGCAGCGGGGGGAATGGGTCCCCGCCGGATCGGCACGGTCCGGCGATCCCGAACGGGGCAATCCAGCAACTTCCTGCATGAAACGGATGGCGCAAAGCCATTCCTTGAGGAGCGTACCTATGAGCGGCGGTATTCGCGTCACAGTTTGGAACGAAGGCGTCCACGAGAAGGAAGTGGAGGAAGTCCGGAAGCTCTACCCCAATGGCATGGGCACCCAGATCGCCGGATACCTCTCTGGCAAAGACGGCATCGCCACCGTCCAGGTCTCCGAGCTGGACCACAAGGAGCAGGGGCTACCGGACGCGGTACTCGAGTCAACCGACGTGATGACTTGGTGGGGGCATACCGCTCATGACAAAGTCTCGGACGAGAATGTCGCGCGCGTCCATCAGCGTGTCCTCGACGGCATGGGATTGGTCGTGCTCCATTCTGGACACCACTCCAAGATCTTCCGGAAACTGATGGGCACCAGTTGCGACCTCAAGTGGCGTGACATCGGAGAGCGCGAGCGCATCTGGGTCGTCGATCCTTCCCATCCCATCGCGGAGGGATTGCCCGAATACTTTGAGTTGCCGCGTACCGAGATGTACGGCGAACACTTCGACATTCCCCAACCCGACCGCCAGGTCTTCCTCAGTTGGTTTCAAGGCGGCGAGGTCTTTCGCAGCGGATGCTGCTGGCACCGTGGCAAGGGCAAGATCTTCTACTTCCGGCCCGGACATGAAACGCTCCCCATTTACTACGACGAGAACGTGCTGCGCGTCATCTACAACGCGGTCAAATGGGCTGCCCCAACCGGTGTCAAGACCGTCACCCGCGGAAATGTCCAGCCGCTGGAGGACGTGAAGTAGGTTGTGAATAGCGACGCCCGGCGCGAGCGCACCGGGCGTCAGGGAGGGAGGATTGTCCTGCAATCCTCAATCAAGCAGCATTCGCGTTGGGGTTTCCTGCGTGGACGACGTCAATCGACTGACAAGCCGCGAGGCGGCCTGCGCGCCGCTGCGAGTCGAGCGACTGGCCTGGGCGGAGAAGAGTTCAATGTAGCATTCGTCTTCGCAGATGGGGCAGTAGCTGTGTGTAACGTGCGCAGCGGGTTCGGGCCGCCCGGCAATCCAGTGCCCCTCGCGATGGACCTTCTTGCATTTGCAGCATTGAACCGTCATGCTGACCTTTCTTGTTGCACTCTAGTGTGCAACGCCGCTGAGCAGTCATTCGGCCTGTCCCAGCGGACCGCTGAATGACGGCTCCTGCGCCACTTCTAACTATCGGCGGAACGGCGGAAAACTTTAGACACACGGAGCATAAGTTGCACGGAATGTACCCGCACTGGAACAAGACGCCCCAATCCGAGCTGGATTGGTTTGAGGCACTTATCGCTCTCGCCCGGTATCTGCGCGGACCTGAAGGCTGCCCCTGGGACCGCGAACAGACAGCCCTCGATTTCGGCAAGTATGCGAAGGAGGAGGCCGAAGAACTGGTAGAAGCATTGGAGCACCACGATAACGGCCACATGGAAGAAGAATTCGGAGACACGCTGTTCGTCATGCTGGCCGCCGCCGCGGCTGCAGAGGCGGAAGGCCGGTTTACGCTTAAGTCGGCCCTGGAGCGCATTCACGAGAAAATGATTCGCCGGCACGATCACGTCTTCGGCGAGAACAAAGCGAGGACCCCGGAAGACGCGATCGCCGCCTGGAACAAGATCAAAGCTCAGGAAAAGAATTCGGCGGGGTAGTAGGTCGCCCTTCCGTGGCCACCTCTACGTGGCGGTGAACATCCGGCCCTCGGCCAGACAGGCGCAGAGTTCTCCATAGACCGACGCGATGCGTTCGTCCGAGAAATCGCCGTTGCACGCGGCGAGTATCCTGCGCGCAAGACAGCCTTCCCGAAGCATGAATTGAAGCGGTTCGCGAGCGGGATCGCCGCTGGGCAGCACCGAATCGATCAGGTGCTGCCACAATTCCCCGGCAGTCGCCGCCTTCGCGCGAAGCCCGAAGGCGTGCAAGTACGAGCGGTTCCGGATCACCGCCGCGTCCCCGGAGCGCATCGTCTCCAGCAGAATCACATAGAGCGGATCGACTTCCCACGCTTCCTGTTGCAAGGCATCAATCCATCGGTTCTCCGTCAGGGCGTTCAATACGGCCGCAACGGCGCGCACGATGGCAAGGTCGGCCTTTGGGCATTCCTGAATGTCGAGCACGCGGATTTCGATGGTGTTCCGGTCGAACCGCGCAATGGCGCCCCGCGCGTTGAGCCACTCTTCCTGCAATATTCCATCGGGATCGTGGGGCGCGATGTCGTCGTACATGCGCTGCAGTATTTCGACCTCGTATTCCGCTGGATGGAATATCGGCTCGGGAACGATAAACCCCGTGACCGACGGGATGCGTTGGCAATTGGTCTGGTAGGCGTCGAGGCGGTTGTCCAGCAGTCCCGTCGCGCCCCGCTCCATGATCGGGGAACTGGCCGCCAGCGCCGGCATGATCGGCATGAGTAACCGAATCGCCGCGTGCAGTCTCGCGAACTCCGCATCGTCCGCGAAAGGCAGATTCAGGTGGACGCTTTGCAGGTTGGACCAGCCATGGCCGCGGCATTCGAAAATGCGATTGAAGGACTCGTAGATGGGGCTGTACTCGTGGGGCCAAAGCCGCGTCTCGGTATGGGGATCCATCCAGGGATGCATGGCGGTGGGCATCAAACGCGCGCCCATGGGCCGCAGCATTTCATTGATGACGTTCACATGGTCCTGGAACCGGGCGGCAAGTCCGTCCAG
>JAHDWY010000144.1 GCA_023384315.1 Candidatus Hydrogenedentota bacterium
TCATGCTCGACGGCGAGTATCTGGAACGCGAGTACGGCGCTCAGGAGCACGCCGAATTTCACATCGAACATGCCGACGTCGTCGATATGGAGGCCATCCTGACGGCCCTCATGTCGCAGACGGGAAAACTCATCAGCGATCCACGTACGGGGCTCATCCTCGTTTGGGATACCCAAGCGAACATCGACGCCATGGAAGCCGCCGTCGACCAGCTCGACGTGCCACTCGAACCGGCCGTGTTTCCTCTTAACTACCTGTCCGCCGAGGATCTGCTGGATACCATCGAGAGCCTCCTCTCGGAACGCGGTATCGCCCAGGCCGATCCGCGCACCAACGCCATCGTCGTCACCGACTTGCCCGCGCGGCAGCAGCAGATCGGCACCATGCTCGAAGCCCTGGATCAGAAACTCGAGACGCGCACCTGGACACTCAATTACGCCGATCCCGAAGTCTTGGTGGAGCGTCTTGAAAACATCCTTCCAGAAGAACTCGGAACCATCACGGTCGACGAGGAAACGTATCAGGTCAGCGTCACCGCGATCCCGAGCCGCATCGAAGAGATCGACGCCATCATCAAGTCCTGGGACGTCAAGGGGCGCCAGGTTCAGATCGAAGCCTACTTGGTCTCGGCGAGCACCACGGTCATGCGCGACCTCTCCATCAACTGGGCCTATTTCGACGAGATCAGCGGCGTGCCCTTCGCGATTCAGAGCGGCAACGTGCAGCCTGATTACACCAGCGGCCCGGAAGGCGGCCAGCGGGCGACCGCCGGGCGGCGGCCCTATCGCGCGTACCTTCGCGATCCAATCACGGGTTCCCGCATCGAACAATTGAGCAACGACAACGGTAGCGAAGCCGGAAACGCCACGGGCGACTTCATTCTCGATCCCGAATTTAAAGGGAATCGTGTCGCCGTCGTCCTCGATTACCTCGACAATACCGGAGAGTTGTCCATCCTGTCGCGGCCGCGCGTGACCGTGCAGGATGGGGAGGAGGCCGTCTTCGAGAACACGACCGACCGGCCTTTCCAGAGCATCGGATTCTCGAACTACGGCGGCGCCATCAATCCGGATTCGCCCCAGGATTCCATCAACAGCCGCGTGCTTCCAGGGTCCGTACAATTTATTACCGTAGGTACCATACTTCGCGTGCTGCCGCGTATCAGCGCGGAGAACAACATCCTCATGGATATCGAAGCGGAAGACAGCACGGCGGAGGACAAGACCATCATCTCCGCGGACCTGGCTAGCACGATTCCGCAGAAGACGCAGAACAAGGCAGAGACCCAGATACTGGTCAACGATGGTCAGACCATCGTGATCGGCGGATTGCGCTCCTTGAGTCTTCAGGATGATCTGGAGAAGGTTCCGCTATTGGGCGATCTCCCATTCATTGGACGCCTGTTCCGCACGACCAGCAAAGAACACACGGATCGTGAACTAGCCGTGTTCATCACGCCTACCATCGTGGATGAGACCACGCAACCGGAAGCGGAACGTTTGGCGAAATTCGACGAAGACGCCACCAACACCATGCGCCATTCCGCGAAGGACATCTGGGGCCGTACGGCCGACCGTTTGGCACAAGGCAAAAACGAGCGCACCGTGGCGATTGGTCAGGCGGGTGACATTTACTCCGACGGCGAATTGGTCACCGTGGACGACTTGAACCGCGCGTTTGAAGAACTGCGAAGCGCCACGGTCAAGCCCAAAATCATCCTGCGTACCCACCCCAGTGCGCCCCCTTCTATCGCGGCAAGCATTCGCGCCTCAGCGGAAGCCGCGGGTTTGAAGGTGCTCGCCGACGATTCACGTATGCCCTTCGTGCCGAGTTTCGAAGCCAATGTGCCGCCGCTGGTCCCGTCCGAACCAATAGTCGTCGCGCCGGAGGCCGCGGAACCTGCGCCAACGGATACGCCTGTACCCAGCTTGCCCGTGCCGGAAGCCGCTCCCCAGACTATGGACCCGCCGGAGGTAGTGGAACCAATGGCGGAAGAAGAATCCGGAACAAAAGACCAAACTTCATCGGAGCCCGCTGTCACGGAGCCGGTAGCCCCTGAAGTCCCGGCCGAGCGTGTGGAAGAAACGCCGGAACCTGCCGCGTCGCCGGAGCCCGAAAGTGCGCCGATAGAAGTGCCGCCCGCTGCGCCGCCCCCTGCCGACGCGGCCGCGCAAACGCCGCCAGCGGATCAGAAAGCGACAGTCGTGAACGCGCCCGGTCCTCCGGAGATGCCCAAAGCGATACAATCAGCGCCTGTGGCAACCGACTTGCCCCCACCCGATACGGTGGGGGTTTTCAGGAATGACGCGGCCTTTACCATTCAAGTCTCGTCCTTCGCCGCCTCGAACGAGCGCGTAGCGCAGGCGTATGAAGCGGAGATCGAAAAGACGACCGGGTATGACCTTTTGCTCGTGCCCGCGAAAGACGGTACTATCATTCGCGCATGTGTCGGCGGGTTTCCCGACCATGAATCTGCGCTGGCCGTTCAACAGGCTCTGAGCAAGTCCCCCTATTTCACCGATTGCTTCGTCAAGCCTGTTCACGGCGAATGATTGAGCGGATTGTCTCCGGCGGTCAGACGGGCGTCGACCGTGCTGCTCTCGACGTCGCCTTGGAACGTGGAATCCCCTGCGGCGGCTGGTGTCCCTCCGGACGCCTCGCCGAAGATGGACCCATCGACCCGAAATACCCCCTCATCGAAACCCCTTCGTCGGATTACGCCGAACGAACCCGCTGGAATGTCCGCGACTCGGATGGAACCTTGATATTGACCTGGGGCCCGCCCGCCGACGGCACGGCGTTTACAATTGAATGCGCCCAGGAACTCGGCAAGCCGCATCTCGTCGTAAACCTGCAAGACCCCGTGGATTTTGGAGCCATCTCTGCCTGGCTTCACCAATACCGAATCGCCGTGATCAACATCGCCGGACCAAGAGCCAGCAAAGCGCCACAGATCTACTACGCCGCGAAGAGCACCCTGAGCAACTTGCTCGAGTCCATCTAGTCCATACGGTCCATATCGTCCATAAAGTCCCCTGTCTCCGCCTCAACCTTCCGCCTTCCCCCGCGCAAACCCGCCCGCGGCAATAGCCGCCATGGCCCAACCCGCAATCAAGGCCACGCCGCCGATAGGCGTGATCGCCCCAAGCCAGCGCATCCCCGTCAACGTCAGAAGGTATAGACTTCCCGAAAACACCACGACCCCAAAAGTCCACCCCAGACACGCAAGCCGCGCCCACTTTGAATTCCACAAGGCTGGAGCTGCCACCCCCAGTGCCAGGATCGCGAGCGCGTGATACATGTGATACCGAACCCCCACCTCGAAGATATCCAACAACTCAGCGCTCACACGCGTCTTCAGTCCATGCGCCCCGAACGCCCCCACCGCCACGGCGAGCCCGCCCAACACCGCCCCCAATCGGACATACGTCACCTGCATACTCATACGAAATCCTTTCATTAGGTCGACTATAGACCTTGACCTTACCCTGCCCGTACCGCCCGCTTCCAGGTTGGATCGCTCTGAGGTGATCGGTACACTGGTCGCGGCGGTAAGGTTTCATCAGTCAATAGCGTGATTCATGATGAACTGAGGTGGGGTGGATCTTTGTCGGAAAGGGCTACTTGGTTCGTACGGTTGCGAGTCATGATGCGCGTCATTGCCGTAGCACTCGCTGTCGCGATGACTACCTGGGCCGACGAAACACTGCAACCGCTCCCCGGCAATTCACCGTCGCGCGAACTCGTCGCCGACGAATTCGAAGCTCACGAAAACTCGCCCTGGTTTTTCCTACTTGGCTTCTCGAACGCTCATCCCCGGATCGAGAGCGAGCAACTTATCGATCGCTACTTCAACAGCACCATGGGCTTTCTCTCGCCAACCTATGACGACGTCATGACCGTCGGCGACCTCCGTGATAGCGGACTCCTCTGGGTCCCGTACATCGGCGTGGGCCGCGTCATGTCTCCGAAATGGGCTGTATTCGCGCAGGCCGGGTACGCGGCGGGTAAAGTGCGCACGAAGGCCGACGATCCGAGCATCCTCATTCTGCCGTTGCACACCGATGTCGAGATCAAGCGCGGCGCGTTGTACGGCGGTATTGGTGCCGACTACTTTCCCTTCGGCATGCCGGAATTGCGCGAGTACGACGGCTTTATGGATCGGTTGCGAGGTACGAAACTGAATGTGGGCCCGCGCATCACCTGGACCAACGCCACCTACAAAGCCAAGGTGAAGGTGGGGTTCAAACCTTTTGACAACTTGGTCGACTACACGGAAAGCGATGAATGGCTCTTGCCGAGTGTCAGTGCGAACATCGGCGCTGATGTGCCCATCAGTAAGCGCAGCCAACTTTCTTTCAACGCGAGCTACAACCGCTTCTTCGACGAGCGCGACGATTTTGAAGGCCCTTCGTTCACGGTCATCTGGAAGCGGTTCTTCGGCAAACGCTCCTCACTCGACAAATGAAGACGGCGCACGAAACCACGTCTCGTGCGCCGTTGAAATGTTTGTACGTTGGCTTAGTTGCCGGGATAAAGGGGAATCGAAGATCGATCTTCTCGAACTGCTCCGGCGGCACCGACGGCCCCTTTCGCGAGCACTCCTTGTCGAAGATCTGCTTCAGCGTGTTTGCAATGTCCACCGCCGTCATCTGTTCGATGTGATGACGTTGAAGCGCGTGCGTCGCCTTGCCGTCCTTGAAAAGGATGATGTTTGGAGAGGAGGCGGGTACATCCGGCATGAGTTGCCGCGCCCGCTGTGTGGCTTCCGTGTCGACGCCCGCAAACACCGTCACCAGGTTGTCCGGAATGACTTCATTCTGAAGCGACAGCATCACCCCCGGTCGGCACGCACCGGCCGCGCAACCGCATACGGAATTGATCACCAGCAAGGTGCTTCCCTTGGCGCCGTTCGCAAGCACTTCGTCCACTTGCTCCGGTGAGGTCAGCGGGCGAATTCCGACGGCCACCAACTCTTCCCACATGGGCTTCACAGCTTCCGGATCGTAAATCGGGGGCATTCTCACTATCCTCCAGACGTACCAACTACCTGAAATTTGGGCATATAGACGGCCCTGACAGGATGACCATAATTTGAATCGCAACGGCCCCAACCGCCGCTATTCCTCAGAGTAACTATCAGGATTTGCGGTTTATTCCCAGCGTTCAAATCTGGCGCGGCGTAGTCGGCCCGTTCTCCGGAAGGATCAAATTCGCGTCCAGCCGCTCGGCCCGTTCCATCATTTCGTCCCAAGTCACCGGACGGCCTTCGTACGCCGCCATACGTCCAAGAATGCTCGTCAACGTGCTGTTCGCGCTCTCCTGCGAGTTGTTCAGATACTCGCCCGTCTCGATGCTCGCACAGAAGTCCTTGATGTTGTTGATGGCGCCGTCCTGGTAGATCGTCGACGTCGCCCCGCCGGGCCAGCCACCCTTGCGATCCTTGATGAAGACGTCGCCGCCATAGTGGGACTCGACCGTGCCTTCCTTCCCGAAAACCCGCGTGCAGAGGTCGTCGAACCCGACATTAAACTGAGTCGAGCTGAAGTCCATGAGCACGTCGTTCGGATACCGGTAGGTCACGATGAAGTGGTCCCAGCAATCGCCCACGTCGGTCCGCGCTTTGCGTCCGCCGGTGCCTTGCGCCTCGACCGGGTGCGCCTCGAGGAACCAGTTCGCCACGTCCAGCACGTGGATATTTTGCTCCACGATGATGTCGCCCGACAGCGCCTTGTCGAACACCCAGTTCCGCACGCGCGCGACTTCGGTGCCCGGCTGCGCCTTCAGGTTCAAGCGTCCCGTATGATAGAAGGTCTGGCCGCAAACCGGCTCGCCGATCTGGCCTTCATGCACCCGCTTCGCCGCCTCCCTGAAGAACTCGTTGTTCCGGGTTTGGAAATCGACCAATGTCGACAACGTGCCTTGGGCCGCGTTCGCGGCGTCTACGATGGCCTTACATCCCGGCACGTCCACCGCGATTGGTTTCGCGAGGTACACATGCTTGCCTGCCGCCAGCGCCGCCACGACCTGATCGGGATGGAAGTAGGGGGGACTGATGATCGCCACCGCGTCCACGTCTTCCCGCGCAACCAGTTCCTTGTACCCGTCGATCCCCGTGTACGTGCACTCCGCCTGCACGTCGAGCCGTTGCGCGGCGGACAACACCTGGTCCTCGAAGTAGTCGTGCAATGCGACCACCTTCGTGTTCGAGTGCTGCTGGAACAAATTGCCGATCCACGCCCCGCGGCCCCCGCACCCGATGATGCCGAGTTGCAGTTTGGAATTTGCCCCCGTACCTTGCGCCGCCCCCGCCGACGCCAGCACCAGCCCGGCCGTCCCCGCCGATGCCGTCTTCAAAAACTCCCGCCGCCCCACTCGTGGTGTTTCGTTCCCAGTCATTTCCGGATCCTCCTGCTTACTACGCCTCCCCGCAGTGTACCGAATCCAGGGCGTTAGCAAAAGGAATTGACCGGGTCTGGGCCTGCGTCAGATGTTGGGTTTCTTTTTAGGAGAAGTGCCCTGCGAGTATCGGAACTGGAATACACGAACGTGTGCACGGCGTGACGATGGGTATAAGTTTTGGGCTGCTACGGAAGCGCTACTTCGCCATTTTCCAGGACTGCTGCACTTCGCTGTCTTCCGGCACCGCTGCTCTTTCCTATTGGCGCTAAAGGCGTCACGCAACCCTAGCCAGGGGCGAAGCCCCTGGAGCCAGTCGCACCGAATGTTCGAGCCCTGAAGGGGCGACGCAAATTCAGGAGCACTGGGGTAGCCTCAATCATGTATCGACACGAAGTGAGC
Organism: Candidatus Hydrogenedentota bacterium; assembly: GCA_023384315.1. Lineage (GTDB taxonomy): Bacteria > Hydrogenedentota > Hydrogenedentia > Hydrogenedentales > SLHB01 > JAHDWY01. The sequence continues at coordinate 6,802 of JAHDWY010000144.1, forward strand.
GCATGGATCTCCGCTTCTATTACGGCAAGCCCTGCCGACCCAATAAGGCTGTTCGTATAGCCTGCAGTCAATCCCTAAAGACCTTGGGCGAGGACGCCCAAGCCACGGCAAATGCCTTTTTCGAATTTGGGTCATTCGAATTTGTTTCGGATTTCGTGCTTCGGATTTCGAATTTGGCTTTGCCCTACCGTTCCGGCCAATCCGCACCCTGGATCGGCTCGCTCTTCAGTTCCGTGTAACGCGTGCTGGCTTCCTGCGGCGCTTCCTGCCACTCAAACTTCCCGGGCTCGAAGAGCAGGGTCAGGTCTGTGATGTCCCCATCGACGCGCCCCATGAGGCTAGTTAGGAGAGTCGCGTGACGCTGCTATCCTGATTCAGCGGCCAAAAAGGTGACAGGACCATGTAGCGCAGGCGTCCCCGCCTGCATCTCTGCCAAACATATCGACCGGAGACAAGCAGCAGGCGGGACGCCTGCTTTACACGTAGTTGCGACTCCCCTGACACGAGAAACACCCTTCCGTTTCATTCTCAGCGCAAGGACGCTACACTGTCCTTCTCAAAGTATTTCCAGCGCGCAGGAGGAATTTAAGGATGGCACCGGCGACTCGCAGATCGTTTCTGAAATACAGTTCGGCTTCCGTGATGACGGCCATGGCGGCAAGTCGCGTGAGCGCGCAAACGCCGGATCGGCCAAACGTGGTCTGTATCTTCATCGACGACCTGCGACCGGACGGCTTTGCGTCCCTGGGCAATCCCGTCGTCAAGACGCCCAACTTCGATGCCCTCGTCAACCGCGGCTGCCGCTTTCGGCGCGCGTATACCATGGGCTCCATGGTGGGCGCGGTCTGCCTGCCCAGCCGCACGATGATGCTCACGGGGCGCTCGCTCTTCCACGCCACCGGCGACGCCAGCGGTGACGATCCCGCGACTCATACCTTCCCGCGGGTCATGAAAGACGCAGGCTATACGACGATGCACGCGGGCAAATTCGGAAACTCGCCGAGACCCATCACGAACGAGTTTGATCAAACCACCGATCCCGGCTGGGCGGGGGCGGTCGCCGACGATGTCGTCGATTTCATTGGCCGAACCGCGTCGAAGTCGCCCATGTTCATCTACATGGCGGGTCGCGAACCCCACGATCCCCAATACGCCACCGACGAATTCTACGCCCAGTATCCGCCGGAGGACATTCCGCTGCCGGAGCGCTTCGCCCTATACCAGCCCTTCGACAACGGTGCCATGACCATTCGCGACGAAATGACCCTGCCCTTCCCACGCACGCCGGAAGACGTGAAAGCCAAACTCGCGCGCTACTACGCGTCCATCGCCTATCTCGACGCCGAGGTCGGGCGCGTGGTGCAGGCCCTGAAAGACGCCGGCCAATACGACAACACCCTCTTCGTCATCGCCGGAGACAACGGCCTCTCCCTCGGCGATCACGGTCTCCTCGGCAAGCAGAACCTCTACGAATTCGGCGGCATGCACGTGCCCCTCGTCTTTGCCGGTCCCGGCATTCCGGAGGGCGACACGGATGCCCTCGCCTATCTCATGGACATTTTCCCCACGGTGTGCGACCTTACGAACGTCCCCAATCCCGCCAATGTCGAAGGGAAAAGCTTGGCGCCGGTCATCGACGATCGCGACTCCGGCGTCCGGGACTGGCTGTACACCGCGTACCAGGAAGGCCAGCGCGCCATAACCGACGGCCGCTGGAAGCTCATCCGCTACCCCCTCATCGACAAGACCCAACTTTTCGATCTCGAAAACGACCCCCTCGAACAGAACAATCTCGCGTCAGACCCGGACTATGCACAACGCATCCAAACCATGATGGACAAGCTCGCCGAACTTCAACGCCAGTACGATGACCCCGTCCCCCTCACCGTGCCCCCCCCCCAAACCCCCCCCGGGGGCCCCGGAACAAAA
>JAHDWY010000145.1:0-4292 GCA_023384315.1 Candidatus Hydrogenedentota bacterium
CCTCGCGCCGCCTCTACGATCCCTACTCCACCCGCGCCAATCCCGCCAATCCCGAGCGTCCGCACGACGAGCCATTGATTCGGGCCCTCACGCAGGTCATACGATGGGCCGTGCGGGCGCTGGCCCTGCTCATGACAGCCGTCATCGTCTGGGGCGTCGTGGATGTCGTGTACGTGTTGTATGAGCGCCTGCTGGAGCCGCCGTTTCTGTTGCTCAATATCAACGACATCCTGGCCACGTTCGGTGCATTTATGGCGGTGCTCATCGCCATTGAAATCTTCATCAACATTACCGTGTATCTGCGCGAAGACGTCATCCACGTCAAGATCGTGATCGCCACCGCGCTCATGGCCATCGCCCGAAAGGTGATAATCATGGACCTCGACGATTTGATTTGGCAGGAGGTCCTGGCCATCGCCGCAGTCGTGTTGGCGCTAAGCATTGGCTATTGGCTCGTCGTGGTGAAGGACGACCGCGACGCGGGGGCCATTCCGCATTGACGCACGCGGAGGTTGACTTTCCCGCGCGATTGCTTCAGGCTCCTCCCCGGCAATCATCTGTCTGCAAGGAGGGAGCTACCTGTGGATACGCGGGACACGTCTGCCCAAGCAAAGCCTGAACTGAACGAAGAACCGCCCTATCCGCCCATCGGATACGCGTGGTACGTCGTCGGCGTATTGATGATCCTCTACGTGCTGTCGTTCATCGACCGGCAGATCATGTCGCTGATCGTCGAACCGATGAAACGCGACCTGGAAGTCAGTGACACGCTCATGGGGCTTCTCATGGGCACTTCCTTCGCCATCTTCTACACCTTGTTCGGCATGCCCCTCGGCCGCCTTGCGGACAGTCGCAGCCGCCGCGGTATTATCGCCGCGGGGGTGTTTCTCTGGAGCCTGATGACCGCGTTTTGCGGCATCGCGCGCAACTACGCCCAACTCTTCGCGTACCGCGTGGGCGTCGGTATCGGGGAAGCCGCCCTGTCGCCGGCGGCCTATTCGCTGATAACGGATTACTTTCCGCGCAATCGGCTTGCCACGGCGATCAGCGTGTACGGAATGGGCATCTACCTCGGGTCAGGTCTCGCCTATCTGCTGGGCGGTTACGTGATCCAGTTCGTCTATGGCGCGGACATGATCGACGTCCCCATTCTCGGCGCCGTGCGCCCCTGGCAGACGGTCTTCCTGATTGTCGGCATCCCCGGCATCTTTTTCTCGCTGCTCATGCTGACCGTTCGGGAACCGTTCCGGCGGGGACTGAAGGCTCGCGCCGGCGCATCGTCAAGCGTTCCATTGAAGGCGGTGCTCGACTACATCCACGCGAACAAGGCGACGTTCTTCTGCCACAACATGAGTTTCGCGCTCCTCGCCATGGCCGGCTATGGCAGCATCAGTTGGATTCCGGCGTTCTTTATCCGCACCCACGGTTGGGAAGCGGCGGACGTGGGCAAGACCTACGGGGCCATCATGATGGTTTTCGGCTCCACCGGAATCGTGTTTGGCGGTTACCTCGCAGACCGGCTCGCCGCCAAGGGCCACATCGATTCCAAGATGCGCGCGGGCGTCGTCGCCGCGCTGGCATCCGTCCCCTTGAGTCTTGCCTATCCGCTGGTGCCGGACGGTCGTCTCGCCATGGTTTTGCTTGCGCCGCTGGCCTTCGCGGTGGCCATGCCCTTTGGCGCCGCGCCCGCGGCCATGCAGGAAGTCATGCCCGCCAACATGCGGGGGCAGGCCGGCGCCCTGTATCTTTTCGTCGTGAATTTGATCGGCATCGGATTGGGCGCCCCGACCGTTGGGGCATTGACGGACTTTGTGTTCAAAGACGAGTCCATGGTGCGCTACTCGCTGTGCATCGTTGGAACGGCATGCGGCATTGTGGCAGCCGGGCTACTCATCCTCGGGCTGGCGCCCTTCCGCCGCAGCATGCTTCACCTGGAAGAATGGCACACGAACAACGCGTAAACGGAACGCTCATCGTAGGCGCGGGGCCCGCCGGCCTCGCTCTGGGCGCCTGTTTGCGCCGCAGGGACCAACCGTTCACGATCCTCGAAGCAGGCGACGCGCCGGGCGCTTCGTGGCGCAACCATTACGAACGCCTTCACCTGCACACGGTGAAGCAGCATTCGGCATTGCCGCACCTGCCCTTTCCGGAGCACGTGGGTCAGTATCCATCGCGCCAGGATGTTGTGGAGTATCTTGACGCCTATTCGCGGCATTTCGAGTTGAACCCGCGCTGTGGTGAGGAAGTGCAATCGATCCGGCGCGATGGCGATTCGTGGCATACCACGACGTCCGGCGGGTCATACATTTCCGGGCAGGTTGTCATCGCGGCGGGTTACAACCGGCATCCCTACATTCCTCCGTTTGCCGGGATAGAAGACTTCGGCGGTGATGTCGTTCACAGCCGCGAGTATCGGAACGGGGTGAACTACCGAGACAAGCGCGTATTGGTGGTGGGATTCGGCAACACGGGCGGCGAGATCGCCATCGACCTTCACGAGCATGGCGCCGCGTCGATCGCGGTCTGTGTGCGGACCCCCGTCCACGTCATCCCCCGCGAGTTTCTCGGCACGCCGACGCAGATCTCGGGGATAATGTTGAGCAAACTTCCCACGTTCCTTTCGGATTTCATCAGCTCCACCGTCGCGCGCATCGCCGTGGGCGATCTGTCGCAATATGGCATTCATCGTCCGAAGATCAGTCCCGCGGCGCAGATCAACCGGTACGGACGCGTTCCCCTGATCGACATCGGGACCATCGATCTGGTTAAGCGCGGCATCGTCCGAATCGTCCCCGGAATCAACGCATTCACTGGGGCCGGCGCGTCGTTCGTGGATGGCACGACGCTGGAGTTCGACTCCGTTATCCTCGCCACCGGGTATCGTCCTGCTCTGGACGAGTTTCTCGAAGACGCCGCGGCGGTCACGGACCCGCACGGATTCCCGATTCCGCGCGCGGGCGCGTCGGCCTTGGCGGGATTGTATTTTCTGGGATACACCAATCCGTCGACCGGTCTGCTTCGACAAATCGCCATCGACGCGCAGCGTGTCGCGAATGAGATTGCTGCCGTTCCGGTTGCTCGCTGATCGCCACTGGGTTCAAGTCTGGCGGAACCACGACCCATTCTCGAAATCGGGATCGCTATCGGTATCGGGATCGAAATCCAGATCGGGATTAACTCACGTCACCCACCTCGATCCCGATAGCAATCGCGAACCCGATTACAGGAACGGCGGAATAGGCGCGTGCCGTCGCGAGGTTTCAAGGGATAGGGCTGCACTCCAACTTCAATCTCACCCAAACCAGAAATCGGGAGGATCCCATGGCCAAATCTTCCAAAGGACTTGCCGTCGTGTTGGCGGAGAACATGTACGAGAACCTCGAACTGCACTATCCGAAGCTTCGTCTCGAAGAAGCGGGCTACGAGGTCAAGGTCGTCGGACCCGAGAAGGGCGCGTCCTACGGCTCGAAAGAAGGCTATCCCGCCGTCGCGGATTGCACCTTCAGCGACGTGGAACCGAGTGCCGTGAGAGTGCTCGTCGTCCCGGGCGGTTTCGCGCCGGACAAGTTGCGCCGGTACCGCGAGTGCAACGAATTTGTCGCGGCCTGCTGGAAGGCGGGCGCGGTCGTGGGCGCCATCTGCCACGCGGGCTGGGTGCCCATCAGCGCGAAGATCGTCAAGGGCGTGCGGATGACGAGCGTCAACGCGATCAAGGACGATCTGGAGAACGCCGGCGCCACGTGGGTCGACGAACGCTGCGTAGTGGACGGCAGGTTCGTTTCCGCGCAAATCCCACGCGACTTGCCTGCGTTTATGAAAGCGATCCTTGAAGTGGCGGAACGGAACTGAGCACAACTTCCCGCAACTACGGGTATATTCTATAGGGCGGTCCAGACCTCCGAGAACATCCCCCTTGATCCCCCTTCAAAGGGGGAATTCTCGCAACACTTCGTGTTGCGTTGGTGCGGCCAAACGGCTTGGTTTCATGGCTGGAACGATACGGATCTAGATAGTCTGCGTCTCGCGCAAACTCCCCCTTTGAAGGGGGATCAAGGGGGATGTTCTTCGAGGCAGGGCAGACATCTGGTGTGTTCTTTTTTTGCATTGGTGTGTACCCAGCAAGTCGTCGCGTTCGGCTTGGTTGACTGAGGCGATAAAGCTGGACCACACTTACCGCCGACATGCCAAGATTTACCCGGGATACTTTCATCAACGCCGCGATCGCCGCGGCGCTCGTGGCGGCGACGTTGGCCGTGTACTGGCAGGTCCACACCTTCGGGTTTCTCAATTAC
>JAHDWY010000145.1:4302-8714 GCA_023384315.1 Candidatus Hydrogenedentota bacterium
GTTTATATCACGGAGAATCCCTACGTTTCGCACGGCGTCACGTGGGACGGAATAGCCGCGGCCTTCACGAAGCCCCTGAACGGCGGCTGGAATCCCGTCGCCACGTTGACCCACATGATCGACGTGGACATTTTCGGCCTCGACCCGGGTCCGCCGCATGTCATCAACGTCATCTTCCACTGCTCGAATACGGTGGTTCTGTTCCTGCTGCTCTTCACGATGACGCGTGCCCGATGGCCCAGCGCGTTCGTGGCGGCACTGTTCGCGTTACACCCGCTCCACGTGGAACCCGTGGCGTGGTTGTCGAGCCGCAAAGACGTGCTCAGCATGCACTTCATGCTGATGACCATCCGGCTTTACCTGCGCTACTTGGAGAAGCCGAACTGGAGGACTTCCGGGCTTGTCGTCGTGCATTTCCTGGCCGCGCTGCTTTCCAAGCCCATGGTAGTGACATTGCCGGTGCTGCTTCTGCTGCTCGACTACTGGCCCTTGGGGCGCCTCGATGCAACACCCGTGCTCGCGGAGAAGAAACGGGTGGCGCTCCGGCTCGTGCGCGAGAAGATTCCGCTGTTCCTCTGTTCGATCGTCGTGTCCGCCATCACGGTGTGGGTGCAACGGGCGGGCGGCGCGGTGCACAGCTTCGCCGAGTATTCCTGGTACGAACGCGTCGGGACCGCGCTGGTATCGTACCTGACGTACGTGTGGGTCACGTTGTGGCCGGTGAACCTCGCGCCGCACTATCCTCATCCCGGCGCGTTGCCGGTGTGGCTGGTAATCGGCGCGGCCGCGCTGCTCCTCGCGATCGCGGCGGCGGCGTTGTTCCGCATGGGGAAGAGTCCGTACCTCATGACGGGGTGGGGATGGTGGCTGGTCTCGCTGTTTCCGGTGATTGGTCTTGTTCCGATTGGCAGCTTCGCCCGGGCGGACCGGTTCACCTACATGCCCCACATCGGCCTGTTCATCGTCTTTGCGTGGGGCATTGACGAGCTGACGCGGCGCCTGCCTCAACGCACGCTGGTGCTTACCGCGTGCGCGGTCGTGCTGTTTGTTCCGATGGCCTTCGCGACCTTTCACCAGACGGCGCATTGGCGCGAAAGCATCGCCTTGTTCGAGCATGCCGTGGCCGTGTCGCCGGAGAGTTCCGTGGCGCGGAACAACCTGGGCGTGGCGTTGATGCAACGGGCGGACTCGCCCGGCGCGCAGGAAGGCGATTTGGAATTGGCGGAGCAGCACTTGCGCGAAGCCATTGCCGTCGCGCCCGCCTCTGTGGATGCGCACAACAACCTCGGCATCGCCCTGCTGCTGCAAGGCGAGGACGAAGCGGCCGCGGCGCAGTTTGAACAGGCGCTGGAACTGAATCCAGACGACCCCGACGCGCTCATCAATGCGGCGAACGCGCAACTCGCCCAAGGCGATGCCGAAGCGGCCATCGAGATGTACCGCCGGGCCATCGCTGCGACGCCGTTCAACGTGAAGGCCCATTACAACCTCGGCGTCGCCCTCGCGCAGTCGGGCGATCTGGAGGACGCGGTCGCGTCATACCGTGAGGCCGTGGCGTTGCAGCCGGACGATGCGAGCCTGCACGCGAGTCTGGCCAACGGGCTGCTGCAACAGGGGAAGTATCCCGAAGCCGCGACGGAGGCTCTGGAAGCGGTGAAGCGAGACCCTGACGACGCCTTCGCGCACTACAATCTGGGCATGGCGCAGTACCTCATGAACCGGATCGACGAGGCGATTGCGAGCTTTCGCAGGGCCGTAGCACTAGAGCCGGATTTCCTGGACGCCCACTTGAATCTTGCGGGGGCGTTCACGCATGCGAAACAGTGGGACGAAGCGAAACGCCATTTTGAAGCGGCGCTTCGCATCGATCCCGGCAATCCCCAGGCCGCGGAGTCCTTGCAGGCCATCGCCGATATGGCCGCGCAAGACGCGGAGGGGCAATCGCCGAAAGAGGGGTCGTGACACGATGGATCGGAACCGTGAAGCATTGGGTGTTCAAGGAGAACTGGCGTCCCGCCTGTTTCCCCAACATCAAAGAAAGCAGGCGGGACGCCTACTCTCCTTGGGATCACGAAAGCAGGCGAGACGCCTGCGCTACATTCAGGTCGCCATCCTGCTGATTCTCACCGCAGTGTCCGTGTCCTGCCCACGGCCTTCCGGACCGTGGCGGAGCGAATTGTATCCGGTTGATTGGACGCCGGAAGCAACTTATGCGGGGGGACGTTTCCTTCACGATTTTTCCTACGCGGGCTACCATTACGGCGAAGACCCATTGCCGGATGCGAAGATAGGGCCGCTCGTATTTGATGTGGCGACGGCCTACGGCGCGGACAACACGGGCGTAGCGGACGCGACCACGGCGATTCAGAATGCGATCGACGCGGCCGAGGTGGCGGGCGGCGTCGTTTACTTGCCGGCGGGGCTTTACCGGTGCGATGGCGTGTTGCGCGTGGACGAGCCCGGCGTCACGATTCGCGGCGACGGGGCGGACGCGACGAAGCTGTATTTCACCAAGTCCCAGGACATGGCCTACAAGAGCCACATCACCTTCCAGGGGTCCGTGTCGCGCGGACCGGACATCCCTCTCGCGGTGGACGGGGAGAACCGCGCCTTCGACGTGTTCGTGATCGATGCGTCGTCGTTAAGCCCCGGCGATGAGGTTAGCCTCGGCTGGGTCATCACCGACGATTTCGTGGCGGAGCACGGCATGACCGGCACGTGGCAAGCCTTTAATGGCAACTGGCAGGCCATCTTCCGGCGCACGGTGGTGGCGGTCGATACCGCCGCGAACCCGGATCGCGTCACGCTGGACGTGCCCCTGCGGTATCCGGCGCTCGTGCGCGATGGGGCCAGTCTGCGTAAGGAAAGCGGGTATCTCAGCGAATGCGGCGTCGAAGACCTCGCGTTGGCGAACGCGGTCGATTGGGACGACGCGTGGGACATCTATCAGGTGCATATCCTGTTGTTTTCCGGCGTGAAAGATTGCTGGGTGCGCGGCGTGGATTCCTTTGCGTCACCTTATCCTCCCGCCGACGGCTACCACCTTCAGAGCTGCGGTATCGAAGTCGTGAATTCCAAGCGCGTAACCGTGGCGGATAGCGTGATGCAGACCGCGCAGAACCGGGGCGGCGGCGGATGCGGATACCTCTTCGAGATCTCGCAGTCCAACGAGGTGCTCATCCGCGATTGTGCGGGCCTCGACGGGCGGCACAACTTCATCCAGAACTGGGGATTCGGCACGACAGGCTGCGTCTTTCTCCGGTGCTACAGCGCGGGCAGCACGAACCTCGCGTACCGCAATCTGCCCGTGGGCCTGCCCGCCTACAACGAGTACCACCATTCCCTCGCCATGGCGAACCTCGTCGATCAGTGCACCCTCGACGACGGCTGGTACGCCGGCAACCGCAAGAACGAGAGCTCCGGCGCGGGGCATACCTCGACGCAATGCGTGTTCTGGAACACGGACGGCCGCGGCGTGTTGCGCTCCTTCCAGTACGGCACGGGCTACGTCATCGGGACCGAAGACATCCGCGTCGACGTGAGCCTCGCCAACGGCCCCGCCCAGGGCACCGCGCCCGCCGACTACGTCGAGGGCGAAGGGCGGGGCGCGCAACTGGTACCGGAATCGCTGTACGAAGACCAATTGGAGGGGAGAATTGGGAATTAAGAATTATGAATTGACTGTCTCGACTTTTTCGGGAGTGGAAATCTCCGAAAGGGTTAATCGCCATCTATTGGTGAACGAAATTCTCCCGGCGTCGCCGTTGGCGATGCCGTGTCCATCGCCGGTGCTCCGCTGCCGGTCCGAACCCCAGCGCCCTCGCCTCCCAATTCTTAATTCATAATTCTTAATTCATAATTCATAATTCTCAATTCCCCATTTCCTTTCCCTTCCCGGTGCAACGCGCCGCGCCCACGGGGTAGCAACCTGTTACCGCAACTGCGCGGGCGAATCCGACGGCCCGCGCCCACCGCGAAAGGAAATCTCATGCGCAACCGCCTCGTTTTTGCCGGTCTTTTGACCCTGTGCATCATCGTCTTAACCGCCATCGGCGCCGCGCCGCGTTATCTGGAGGAACTCCGCATCGGCGGCGGCTACGGCGATCCCGCGAACGGCGGCGCCGACTTCGAGTCCGACGGCGACCTCCTTACGAACGGCAACCTCACCGTCGACGGCACCGCCACCATCGAGCAAGACCTCTACGTCAACGGCAACGATATCCTGACGGATGGGGACCTGCTCGCATTGAATCCCGCGGGGGCAGGACACTTCTTTGTAAGTTCCAACACTGCGCAGTTTCAAAACACGGGGGGTAGATTGTGGTTTGTGAATACGCTTGGGAATACGTCCCACATACGGTTCTACATGCCAGACGGGATAGGTCTCAGTCAGGACTATGGGTCCATCTGGT
>JAHDWY010000146.1 GCA_023384315.1 Candidatus Hydrogenedentota bacterium
AACGCCGACTTGGACGCCACGTACGCGGAGAACCGGGGCGGATTCGCGAGCACGCCCATCGTGCTGACGTTGATGACGTGCCCGCGCCGGTTCTCGGCCATGCCGGGCAGCACCCGCAAAATCAGGCGAATGGCGCCGAAATAATTGAGTTGCATTAAACGCTCAAAGTCGTGAAACCGGTCGTAGGACTGCTTGATGGATCGGCGGATGGAACGCCCGGCGTTGTTGATGAGGATATCGACCGGTCCATGGTCCTTGAACACCGCGTCCATGACCGCGTCGCACTGCTCCATATCCGAAAGATCGGCGACGTACGCGTACGCGCGCGCGCCGCGGCCTTCGATCTCCTTGCGCACGAGTTCCAACTCGTCCTTCGTACGCGCGATGAGTATGGTTTTCGCACCGGCGTCCGCGATCTTGATGGCCGACGCGCGGCCGATGCCTGAGGAACCGCCCGTCACCACGACGACGCGATCCTTCACCGCTCCCGCCAGACTGCGGTCGCGGAAGAGATCCGGGTCCATGTGGCGTTCCCAGTAGTCCCAGACTTTCGCCGCGTAGGATTCCAGGCTCGGGCAGTCAATCCCGGACCCCTTCAGTGCGTCGGAGGTGTCGCGGCAATCGAAACGCGTCGGATAGTTGAGGTAGTAGAAGACTTCATAAGGAATCCCCAGATCCGCCAGAATCGTGTCGATAATCCGTCGAATCGGCGGGAGGTTTATCAAGGCATCGCGAATCCCGCGCGGTACGAGGTCCAGCATGCGCGAGTTGATCCGCATTACAAACTGCGGGGCGTGGGCCGCGTCCGCAAAGACGTTCAACACCTCGCCCGCGCGGTAGGGGTCCGGGTCGGTGAGATGGAAGCATTTCCCGTCGAGGCCGCGCTTGTGCGCGAGATGATCCATGGCATCGGCGACGAAATCCACTGGGACAATGTTGATGCGCCCGCCTTCCAGTCCCACGAGCGGGACCCACGCCGGCAGCGCGTTCCGGATTTTCTTCAGAAACTTGAAGACGTAGTACGGCCCGTCGGCCTTATCCGTCTCGCCCGTCTTCGAATTGCCCACGACGATACCGGGCCGGTAGATGCGAAAGGGAATCCGGCACTCCGTGCGCACGACCCGTTCCGCAGCGTGCTTGCTGCTGAAGTAGGGATGGTGGAAGTTCTCGGCTTCCTCGAACATGTCTTCGCGCCAAAAGCCCGGGTACATCCCGGCGACGGCGGTCGAACTGGCGTACTGAAAATGCTTCGCCTTCAGCGCGTGCGCCAGGTCCACGGCATGGCGCGTGCCCTCAACGTTGATCGCCACGTGCGGCGCTTCGTCTTCGCACATGATGTCGTAGAACGCGGCCAGGTGAACGAAATGCGTGACCTTTCCTTGCAGCCTGGAGACGTCTTGCTTGCGCAGCCCGCACAACGGCTGCTCGATGTCTCCCTTCACAGGCACGATTCGGTCCGGTTTCGCACCCAACCGTTTCCGCAGCGCGTCCAGCTTGTGCTCAGACCCTTTGCGAACGAGACAGTAAATGGTCCCCTTTCGCCGCAGTAACCGCTCCAGCAAATTGCGCCCGATGAATCCGGTAGCGCCCGTCACGAAGTAGCTCATGAAACGTCATCCTTTCCATAGAGGCGGGACCCGGCACGGCAAACGTGTCTCGTTTTGAGGGTTGAGCCGCCAATCAAGAAGCTGCGCAATATGCGCGCGAAAGACTACTGAACGCGCCATTCTAGCTTGATTTGCGCGATTAATGCGACTACAGATCTGTCACTAATCTCAGGCTGAAACCATGATGGTGAATGCACGATCGTCGCGTGCGCGATCGGGGGTGCAACACAATCCGGCTCAATCATTCTTGGGCAGCGACAAACTGCGCCAGCGCCCGGACGTTCGCGGCGAAGGTCCGGCAGTCGATCACGCGGTCGATGTCCACGTTCTCGTGGTATTTCATTTCGCCCGATTCCACCCAGGCGCCGCGCTCGTCAAGCGCGCCGATGATCTTCTCGACAGCATCGGCAGGAGGAGCCGCTGGCGCGCTCGATTCCGCAGCCTCTTCGCCACTTAGAACGGCTTTGTACACGGCCTCGATGGAATCGAGTGCAGAAGGGCCGATGAACGAATAGTGCGTGGGCATGTCGTCGCTGAAATAGGTGAGCTGGTAGTCCTTCGTGAAGTAGAGGGGCGTATTCGTTTGCAGTTCATAGAACCGCGCGAGGCGTCCGTCCGGCAACTCCGAAGCGCGCAAATAGGCGATGGCTCGTGGTATGGGTTCCAGGAACCGCTTTTCTCCCGTGCGCCGCGTCAATTCAATGAGGCAGCGCATGACGCCTTGCGATTCGCCGCCCGTCACCGCCGGGGGCTCGAACTTCCGCGCCCAAACGGGATGCATGTCGCGGTCGTACTGCTGCGCCCAGGCGGGCTGAGGTTCCGGCATCTGCGCCAGCAAGATGAACTCGCCGCCTCTCAGCGCCGCGGCGCGGTACTGGTCGTCGCCGTAGATGTCCGCCGCGTCGAGGAAGGCGTCGATCACGTCCGCGATCGTGTTGTCGTTGAACGTGTAGTCGTGGGTGTAGTCGCGCGCGGGAAACTCGCGGGACCACGAGTCGGGATACGAGGCCTTCACCACCGGAAACTCGCTCGCGTCGGGCGGCCCTGAGAACCGCTGCGGCCACGCCCCGTTTGGATATTGAACCTCGATGAGTTTGTCGAGGCCATACATCACGCACTCGTGAATCTTCTCCTCCTTGAAATCCGTGGCTTTGTCGAACTGCATGAGAAACCGAAGCGCCGCCTGCGTCGTGTTGTCGTCGAGCGTGGTGGTGTTCTGCCCTTCCGTTCGCCCGTCGACACGATACGCCTGCTTTGCGCGGCTGGCTTCATCAAAGTGAATCCGGTAAGTCCACCCGCCGGACTGCAGTTGCGTTCGCACCAGCGCATTGGCCGTTTCCCGCGCCGCGTCCAGGTAGTGATCATCCTTCGTCGCGGAATAGGCAACCAGGTACGCTTCGCCGATATCGGGAGTACCCGGCGGTTGCACCCACCCGGTTTGATCGTCCGCTTTTCCTTCGCCTTCGCGGACCTTCAAGTCGGCACTGTACCGCCAGAGGTAACTTCCTTCGACGGAAACCTGCTCCCGAAAGAACGCGACCGCGCGGTGGAGCGCCGATTCAGCGGACGCTTCAAGCGGTGCGGGTTCCTGGGCAAGGCACACGACGCTCAACAAACACAGGGCGAGAAAGCAACGAACGGCAATCATGGCTGCTCCTTTCCATTCAAAGAGCCATTGTTGAACACGGGTAAGCCGAACATCAACCGGCTGCGGATTGGAGCCGGAGCGTTTGACCGCATTCTCTGCTTTTACCTACACTGCCCGGTGAGACGCCGGCAACGCGGTGACCGGCGTGGAACGGTCTATTCGGGGGCCTGAAACATGTCGTACAAGACGAGTCGACGGGAATTCTTGAAGACGGCGGCAGCAGCGTCCGCAGTCACATGCATGACACCGGCGGCGTTCGGCCAGGAAGCGAACGCCGTTGCGCCTAGCAACCAAATCACCTTGGGCTGCATCGGCGTCGGCGGACACGGCACGGGATGGAATCTGGACGCCTTTCTCAAGATCCCCGAAGCCCGAGTGTTGGCGGTGTGCGATGTCTATCGCGACCGCTGCGAAAACGCACGCGACATGGTGAACGAGGCCTATGGCAGTTCCGACTGCGGCACGCACGGCGACTTCCGCGAGGTCCTCGCGCGGCCGGATATCGATGCGGTCGTCATCTCGACGCCGGACCATTGGCATGTGCTCATGTCGGTCATGGCGGCCCGGGCGGGCAAACATGTCTTCTGCGAGAAACCGACGTTGACGGTTGAGGAGGGGCAAGTCCTCATCGACGTCATCAAACAGACCGGCGTGGTTTATCAGGGCGGCATCGAAGATCGCTCCGTCGAAATCTACCATCGCATGGCGGAACTGGTCCGCAACGGATGCATCGGCAAACTGAATCGCATCCTGGTGGTCTTGCCCGAAGGCGAGGTGTTTCCCAAGGAAGAAGAAGCGCCCGTCCCGGAGGGGTTCGATTACGACCTCTGGCTCGGCCCGGCACCCTACACCCCGTACACACCCACCAAAACTGGCCAGCAAGAATGGCGCAACGTGTTCGATTATTCGGGTGGAAAGCTCACCGATTGGGGCGCGCACCTCATGGACACGGCACAGGTCGCCATGTTCCAGGAGCACGGTGGACCCATTTCGGTCGACGGCAATGGCACTTTTCCCGAAGGCGCCATGTCCAACACGGCGACGGAGTACAAGATCTACTACGAGTACCCCGGCGGTGTGGAGATGATCGTCAAGTCGGGCGGCTCTGGCATTCGCTTCGAGGGAACCGACGGATGGGTCGAAAGCCCATCGTGGCGAAAACCGATGCGCGCGAGCGATCCGGCCATTCTGGACGCCGTCATTGAGCCAGCTGAGAACAAGATGTGGCCGCTGCCCCCAACGGAACACCAGAGTTTCATCGACGGCGTCAAAGGCCGCACGACGCCGTACTACACGCCGACAGACATCCATCGCCTGAGCACGGCCATGCACGTCGGCAACATTTCCATGCGCCTCGGCCGCAAGCTGACCTGGGACCCCGAGAGCGAAACCTTCCCCGGCGACGACGAGGCCAACCCCTTCCTGTCACGCCCCATGCGCGAGCCGTGGTCGCTGAAGGAAACCGTATAGCGCGAGGTCGCTGCGGTGGGAAAAGGGGGACTCTCAGCGATTCAAAAACGAAAAGGCAACTCTCCCCACTTATCTTCTCAGTCTTCTGGTCTACCCTCAGATGTCACCGTTCTCGATGTGCTTCTCCAATTCGTCCATGGGAACTGGCTTATGCCGCTGGATGTCGATTGCGCTTTTCCGCTGCCGTTCGCTGGGATGAAGGGCGTCGATGAGTGCCTCCGTCACGTCCACGCGGGCCGCATCCGGGTGCGCGGCGAGTCCGGCCTCGTCCCATTTTGACACGAGGGCCACGACCCCGGCGTCGGCTCTGATCTGATCCAAATCTCCCTGAATGTGCTGAAGAATATCATCGACCGGCGCCGTTCCGAATCCCTGCAAATGCATCTGACGCTGTCCGTCCCGCCCTTCCTTCTCGAGCGCCGCGACACGCGCCTCGTCGCCTGCGGCTTTGGCGGCGTCGTAGTCGCCCTTTAATTTGCCGAGCTGCGCCTCGTGCAATTCCGATCCGGCGTACGCCACCGCTATGGCGCGGGAGTCGTAGATGCCAATCGTTTCTTTGGCCGCCCCGCCACTGGTTACCGGTTCGCAGCCAAAACATCCCGGCAACACCGATCCGGCAAATAGAATCGTGCCCAGAAGCGCAATGCTTCCCGTGCGCCCCCGGGTTTTACCGCAAGGCTTTGGTTGAAAAGCCATCTTCATGATGTCCATCCCCAAATCACGCGTTGATTCGTTTCAGCAACGATTTACCAAGAGCATTGCCCGTGCCATCCGGTGACTTGACCTTGACGATTGCAATATAACGATTTAACTACATCCGAGGTCGGTGGCTACATCTGCGCCTGGACAAAGTTCGAGCACTTCCTGTACATTTTATGTATCTGGAGGTGCTGACCATGGTGCTCTTCGACCAGGGTTCGATCCGCCGCGTGGAAGCCTTGGCCCGTTTGAACCATTGCAACCCCTTTTCGCAGGAACGAATCGAGTTGGAGCGGGAGGTGCTGGGCGGCGCCTTCGTCTCCAGCGGCACGGCCTGGCATCGGGAAGCGGGCGAGGCGGCAGTTCGTCCGAACATCGCGCGCATTACGAACGTGGCTGAAGAGATCGCCAACCGGGCGCGGGAGAGTCTCCAACGGGGCGAGTCCGCGGGCGCCCGCGAGATCGCCCTGTACGAGAGCGTGGTACTGTATCTCCTATACAACCGCTACGAATCCAAACTCCGCGAGTACATCGAATCCGCCTTAGTCGCCAACGCGAACGAACCCGCGCCGATCGAATGCTACGACGCGTTCTGCGCGGACATGGCCCACTACCTGAATATCCGGGGTTACACCTTTCCAGGTTTGGCAGAACGGGAACATCTGTTCGCCTGTTTCTTTCAGTTGCGCCGGGCCTTTCACCACATCTTCGACAACATCATCGGCGGGTCCACGGCATCGGCCCAACTCCGCGCCGCAACGTGGCAATCGATTTTCACCTGCGACATGGCGCGGTACCGGCGCACGCTCTACTCGCGCATGAACGACGTTACGACGTTGATCACCGGACCCTCCGGCACCGGCAAGGAACTGGTGGCGCGGGCCATTGCTTATTCCGGGTACATTCCCTTCGACGCAAGGCGTAAGCGCCCCGTGGAAGACTTCATACGGGCCTACCACCCCGTGAACCTGTCTGAACTGTCCCCCACGCTTATCGAATCAGAACTATTCGGCCACGTGAAAGGCGCCTTCACCGGGGCCATGGCCGACCGCGCCGGGTACTTTGAGATCTGCCACGACCACGGGACCGTCTTTCTCGATGAACTGGGCGAACTCGATCCCTTCATCCAGGTCAAGCTGCTCCGCGTCGTTCAGGACCGCACCTTCCGGCGCGTTGGGGAAACCACGAGCCGCCCCTTCCGAGGCAAGATCGTTGCCGCGACCAACCGCGACCTCACCGAGGCCGTCCGCAGCGGCCGCTTTCGCGAAGACCTGTATTACCGGCTCTGCTCCGACACCATCCAGACACCTTCGCTTCGGGAACAGATCGCGGAATCACGGGAACAATTGCGCAACCTGATCCGACACGTCGCGCAGCGGGTCGCTGGCGAGCCCGAAGCAAGGGCCCTTGCCGAAGAAACCGACGTATGGATTTGGGATCACCTGCCCGCAGACTATCCCTGGCCGGGCAACGTGCGCGAACTGGAGCAGTGCGTGCGAAACATCATGGTGCGCAAGTCCTATGTCCCGACACCGTTCATCGACGCGAACAGGGATATTGTGCTCGATGAACTTCTTGCTTGTCGTCTGACTGCCGAAGAACTACTCGGGATCTACTGTCGTCGCGTATATGAGAAGACCGGATCCTACAGTGCCGCCGCAAAACAGTTGGGACTCGATCGGCGTACGGTAAAATCCCACATCTCCGGCCGCACGTAAGGGCATGAGCGCGCTAATCGGGCGCACGAGGAAGAACCTGGATCAAGGGGTGTCTTGAACAGAGGCAATTGGCGGTTGTGAATGAAATCACTAATCGTGGACCTCACACGGGATTCAAGGGCGGTTTCATTTGAGTTCGTTCGTGGTTTCCGGAATCACGGCATACAACTCAACTCGCGCTTCGTGTTCTTGACCCTCCAATTCGCAATGAACTCGCAAGTCGCCTTTTACAATACCTGCGGGCAACTCTGAAGGTAATTCTTCCCTTAACTTGACCTGAATCTTGGCCGAGTGGGAATCAGCACTGGATATCGACCAATCGAAACAATCGTCTCGAGTCGCTTCAATCTTGAGATAGGCTATCGCTGTACCATACGTAGATGAAAACACGATTTCATGAGGGCTCAAGTCGTTGTCAGTACGGACAAAACCAAAGTTGATTTCTTTAGGCAAGACCTCGACTGGCGGTACAACAAAACCCGTTATCTGCATTTGCTTGTCTGGTGCCCCAGAATCGTTCGTAACCCACACTACAGGGAAATCAAAACGGCCATAATCCATCTTGTCCGTTACGGTAAGCTCCAGAATGAGCACGTCTGGATCGTCTGACACTCGGTGGTAGGCGTACGCAAGTCCCGGGTCCTTACGCCGAACCTTTACGATGTCGATAGGCGGCTGCCCAGGATAGGTTGCCATCCGCAGGGACTGTGTACAGTTCTTTGAACCTCTTAAAACGCGTCCGAAGTCAACCACGGCAGGGTACTCGTAAGGCACTTGACCCTTTATCAAGAGACGAGTCGGCTCTTCTTCGCCTTCAAAGAACAGCGTGACACTGCTACTTACAATTCCGGTCTTCCCGGACAGATCCACTTCGACAGGAACATCCAACACGCCAGTCGGCGGTATCGACGATCCCTCCCGCAGATTCGCCACCGTGCAGTTGCAGGTGGTGGCAACTCGGGTAATCAACCGGGGGATACTCGTGGGATTTGCCACGTGAAACACGTGCGACACGGCGTCACCTTGCCGGGCAAACCCGAAGTCGAAAACCAAGTCTTCCGGATTCGGCCTATCAGCAGACGTACAACCCACCACGGCGAGAACCAGAACAGCTACTGCCGATCGCCACAGAACCCGCCTAGACGACGTTCTTGCGCAAAGGCCACGGTAGAATCGTCGCGCAATGCCGTCACGCAAGCGGCTACCGTTCACGTCTTTCACGCGTGAGATCCTTGGGTACAAGTTCTCCGTTCTCGACGACTAAGGCGCGCTGCTCGCCTAGAACGTCCGTACGATACAGCGTCAGTCCAGCGGGACACGCCAGACTCTTCCAGGTAAAGGTGTCTGGTTCAAAGCTATCGACAATTCCTACGGACCGCACCTTGTACTCCCGTAGCGTGACCAAGCGAGCGCCACCTCCCTGGTCGCCATCGTCATCGGAGAACATTTGCAGACGGGCTCGAATAGGAAACCAAACCCCGGGCGCGATTTCCTCACCCTGGACATCGATTTGCCGGTATGGCCGGCCATCCGGATCCAGCATCAAGCTAT
>JAHDWY010000147.1 GCA_023384315.1 Candidatus Hydrogenedentota bacterium
GACAAGTCCAACCTCCCAACGGATTGGCAGGATCTCGAACCGCCTCGGGAAGCGCGCTGGCTCGCCGAGCAGTACTTGACGATGGCAATTGCCGCGCAGAAGCAGTCCGGCGAGTTGCGAAAGTACGACCCTTCCGATCCGGGATTCGTGCAGCTCGAAGAGCAATTCTTCGAACGGGCCGCCCAGTACGAGCCGGGAGGGGCGCTATGACCCTGCTGCAATACCCCGGCCACGCCCTGGCGACGCTCACGTTGATCGCGGTCATCGGTTTGTTCGTGCTCGCTTTCCGCACGGACCATTGGCGGCAACTCAAGCTCGTCAAGTGGGTCATCCCCGCGCTGCAACTCATCCCTGTCGTGCTGCTCGTGGTTCTGCTGTGGGACCCCGCGCGTGCGATCATCCGTTCCGTGGAACAGCCGAACACGGTGCTCGTTGCATTCGACACCAGCGAAAGCATGTCCGTGGAGGATATGGACGGTTTCAACCGCCTCGATGCTGCAATCGCTGCGTTCGAGACCACGTTTGCGCCGGGAGCGGAAGACCGCCCGCGGTACCTCTACTACGGCTTCGACGGCACGCTGCACGAGGTTGCTTCCGCGCAATCGCTCCCGCGCTGGGGGTACCAGACGAGCATCAAGCCCGTAGCGGAGTTGCTTGGCCGATACGCTCCGGCCGAAGACGCCGACAAACAGACCGAAGCCGTCGGCGCCATCGTCTTCACCGATGGCCAGGCCCTGGAGAAGAATGTTTCCGCGATCGCGGCTACGGACCATGAGGGATTCCAAATCTTGATCGTGGGCATGGGGTCCGACGCGAGCCACGCCGATATTGTGGTCGAAGGGCTGGATGCACCGCCGAGACTTCGGCTCGACGCCACCGGTTCGGTCGCCGTCCGCGTTGCCGGTACGCCTCCAGACGATTCCGTCGTCCACCTGGAACTCCGCATCGACGATTTGCCTTTGGCCACCCGCGATCTCAGCGGCGCGGAAGTGGCCCAGGGCGCGACGGTCGACTTCCCCGTGCCCGCAGACACGCTCGGCGTACATACGTTGGAGGCGCGCGCCACTTCGGAAGTCATCGAGATTACGAAGGCGAACAACGCGCGTCAGGCGACCTTCGAGGTGGTCGACGAACCGAGACTGCGCGTGTTGTTCTATTCGCAATGGGCCAGCTTCGACATCGGCAAACTTCGCCAGGTGCTCGAAAGCGAGAAGAAGGTCTCGCTGAACTTCGTTATGGACGCACTACTCGACGGTCCCGACCGCGGCCGTGGTCCGTACCGTATCCCGCAACCCGAACAGAGCTTCCCGGCAGACGCGGAGACATTGTTCGAATACGACGTCGTTGTTCTCGGTCCATGCAATCCGCGCGATTTCACGTCCGCGCAGTTGGAAAACCTCTACAACTTCGTGGCCGAGCGAGGTGGCGGGTTGTTGCTGATTCCCGGGCAAGACGAGTTCGATCTCGCCCAGTCGCGCGAACCCATGTTGAAGGCGTTGATGCCGGGCACTCTTTCGCCGGAGCAAGGCCGCTCCGCCGGACCGGCCCAGTCCATGGAAGTGACGCCGGAAGGCGCCGCGCTGGGGTTGACGACCGCCGGCGCGAATGCCGACGACCCGGTGGAGCTGCAAGCCTACTACGCCGTAACGAAGAAGCCCGCCGCGACCACTGCCGCGACGCTGAGCGGCATGCCCGCCATCGTTTCGCACCGCGTGGGCCGGGGCAATGTGGCGCTCCTGAATCTTCGCCATTTGTACCGGCTCTATCGCGAAGACGAGGAGGGCGGCGCCTTACGCAGTTTGGCCTCCGGCTTGGTTACCCATTTGGGGGCGGCCGTTCATGAGGAATCGCGCGTTCAGCTCTTGGCACAGCGCGCGAGCGACGACCCCCGCGTCGTACGGTTTACCGCCATCGTTCGCGACGCCCTGTACAAACCCGAATCGGGCGCCACGGTTCTTTTGCACGTCAACGACAACGTGACCCGGATGGACCCCGCCAACGACGGCGAGTACCAGGCCTCCGTGCAGACTGCCGGCGAAGAGACGCTCGTCGCCCGCGCGGAAGCGGCCGAGGGCGGGGTGTTCATCGGTGAAACGACCGTCGCCGCGCGTCTGCCGATGCCCAGGGGCGAGATGGACCGCGTGCAGCGCAATCGCGAGTTCATGGAAGCCATGGCGGACCAGTTGAATGCCGATTACGTGGACGTGGAGAAGCTCAGCCCTGCCGATGCGGAGCGCTTCCCCGCAATCTCGCGCGTGGACCGGGTCAGCGAGATCCGGAGCGCGTGGCGGAACTGGGTATGGCTTGGCGCGTTGTGTGCGCTGCTGACGCTGGGCTGGTTCGTTCGCCGTCTTGCAGGGATGGTCTGACATGAAACGCTGGCTACGATATGGATTGCTGCTCGCACTCACGGCTTCCTTCGCCACCGCGCAAGTAGACAACGCGTATGAAACCCCGGCCGGTTCAAACCTCCACGTCGTGCTTATCGGGGGGATCAATAAAGACCCCGAGGAGATTCGCTCGAAAGACCGCGCAATCTCCAGGCTCGGCCAGTACTTCGTCCAACAGGTCGGCATCGATTCCGCGAACCTCGCAGTGTTGGCTGCGCCAGACTCCTTCGTGTCGGGAATCACCGGTGCTTCGACGAAGGAAGGGATAGTCGCCGCCTTTTCCAGGTTGCATTCGCTAACACCCAACGATCAGCTTGTGATCTACTTCGCAGGGCAAGCCAATATCATCGGAGACGAATTGCGGTTGAACATTCCGGGGCCCGACCTCACGCATGTGGAACTTGCCGCGCTTCTCGCGCCGCTCAATCCCGGCCAGTTGACTGTCGTGCTGGATTGTCCTGGTGCGGGGTTGGCCGCGGAGGCTTTGGCCGGACCGAATCGCATCCTGATCTACAGCGCGCGCAGCGACCAGCCGGTCAGCACCCGGTTCTCCGACTACTTTGTGCCCGCGCTCATGCTGCCGGATTCAGACGTCAACGGCGACGGCACAACAACGCTGCTGGAAGCCTTCCAGTACACCGTGCAGCAAATCGACGCGCTCTTCCGCGATCAGAATCTCATGAAGTCGGAGAATGCGCTTCTCGAAGACAGCGGCGACGCCACGCCGAGCCAACAACCCTGGACGTACCAAGAGAGCGGCAACGACGGCGCCGTCGCCGCGACCATCGCCGTAGATACCTGGGACCTGTGCTATACTGCAACGGAGGCTGTTAACACCGTTCAACCTTCCACGGAAGAGGAAGGAGTCACGCCATGACACGCCACACCCTGGACCGCCGCAGTTTCCTGAAGCAATCCGCCGCCACCGTGGCCGCGGCGTCGGCATTTCCCGTCGCTGCAAATGCAATTCCCCAACACGGCGCCTACGCCCCGGCTGATGCCGACAATTACGACTTTCTGTTGGCGCGCGTCTGCAACAACAATCCCGACTGGGATTTCGGACCAGGCGGCGACAAGAACTTTCTCGAACAGCTCAGCCACGTGCTCCGCGTCAAAGTGAAGTTGCAGCCGAACGTCCGCGATGAGTTTCCAAGCAACGGCTTGCCTGAGCACTTCAACGCCCTCGTGGACCTGGGTTCCATCGAGGCCATGCGACAGTTCCCCATGCTCTTCATGATGGGAACTGGCTCTTTTCGCATTGGCCAGCCACAGTTGGAAGTCTTGAAAGAGTACATTTGCAGTGGCGGCTTCGTGTTGATGGACGAATGCGCCTCGCCCCGCCGCGCGGACGATTTCTACCAGAGCAGCTACCTCGCGCTCGTCAGCATGTTTGGCCAAGAGGCCGTGCGTCCCATACCCGAGGACCACGAGGTGTACCGCAACGTCTACGACATCAGCCGTCCGAACTTTCAGCGATGGCAACGACCCGGCGGCGCCAGCCCCGGCAATGTCGGCTTGTTTGTTGGCGACCGTCTCGCGGCGGTGCTCTGCGACTCCGACATCCATTGCGGGTGGACGGACCCGCGCGACTCCTGGGGCAAGCGCGCGTACCACGAAGAAGGCATCAAAACCGGCATCAACATCGTGGCGTATTTCCTGAGTCATTGACGCACGCGGAGGCGCAGCCATGCAAAAACGACACGAAGAGCTGACGCGACGTGCTTTCATGGGCCGTATCGCCGCGGCGTCCGCGGTCACCGCCGGGCTCGCCGGTATCGCACAGGCAAGGCAATACATTCCGGGCGATGTGGACGACTACGATTTCCTTATTGCCCGCGTGGGCAACAACAATCCCGATTGGGAGTACTTCCCCGGGGGCGACAAGAATCTCCTGGAGCAGCTTAGCCACGTGCTCCGCATCAAAGTGAAGATTCAGCCGAATACGCGCGACGAGAATCCCGAACGCGGCAAGCCCGAACACTTCAACGCCATGGTCGATCTCACGTCCATCGACGATCTGCGCAAGTTCCCGTTCCTGTTCATGACCGGTATGGGCGTCTATCGCCTGGGTCAGACGCAGACGGAGAACCTGCGCGAATATGTGTGCAGCGGCGGCTTCGTTTTGATGGACGAGTGCGCCCATCCCGGCCGGGCGGATGATTTCTATCAAAGTGCCTACCTTTCCCTGGTCAGCGCCTTTGGAAAAGAAGCCATCCGGCCGATCCCGGAGGACCACGAGATCTATCGAAACGTATACGACATCAGTCAACCCAACTATCGCCGCTGGGTGCGTACCGGAGTTCCCAGTCCCGGCAATGTCGGCGTGTTTATCGAGGAGCGCCTTGCGGTCGTGCTGTGCGACGCCGATATCCACTGCGGTTGGACCGACCCTCGAAATTCCTGGATCAAACGGGCTCACCATGAATAGAGCATCCGAACCGGCATCAACATCGTGGCCTACGCCCTGAGCCACTGACGCGAGGCGTTGCAGACATGAGACGACTTACAATCTTCCTGACACTGTTGCTTGCGGCTGGCGCCATATTCTGCGTTCACGCCGAATCCTTGTCCGGCACCGTGACCTACGCCGATGGCTCGCCCGCGGGCGGCGCCGTCGTCTACGCGCTGGATGGCCGCAAGCTCTTCACCGTGAACAACAATATCGTCATGGTCGGCGAGTCGGTGCCGCGCGCGCTGACGGATCGCGATGGCCGGTTTGCGTTCGACGGTGACATCGCAGGCGCCATCTGTCTCCTCGTTCAGGATATGCAGGATGTCGTCGCCGTTGTGGAGCTTGATGGGGTCAACCAACCTCTCGTAATCACCATGGAGTCGCCCGCGCGTGGCGAGGTCCGCGTGTATCGAGGTTCGAGTCCTTCGCCCAAAGAAAACCTGACCTTGGTTAGAAACACACCGGTGTCGTATCTCCGGTTCGTCTACACCGGCAAATCTAACGCGGACGGTGTGCTCCGGCTCCCCGCGCTTTCGCCGGGGGACTATACCGTGACCACCTGGGAAGAGGTTCCACAGGTTGGCTGCTGCTTTCGCAGTGTGGTTACCCGTTCGAAGCAAGTAAGTTTGCCGTCCAATACGATTACAACCGTCGAACTCGGCGGCACCGACCTGCCCCAGGTCTCCGGCACGGTCGCAAGTACCGAAGGCGAGCCCCTGCACGGAGTCTGGGTGCGTTTGCTTCCCAAGGGCGGGGATTCACTCGACCCGAACGCCATCGTGCATTCCGCAGTGACCGAACGCGACGGCTCATATAGTGTCTATGACGTGCCGCCGGGCAACTACGAAGTCCGATGTTTCCGCCGTCTCGCGCTGAATGACGGGGGACGAACGCTTGAATCCATCTCCGAGTTGACCGTCGCTTCGGCGAATGACGAAGTGAAGTTCGACGTCGCCATCGACTTGGCGCCCTTCATGCCTCTCGAACCGGGACAGCCCGCGCCGGATATCACCGGCACCACGCTTGACGGGCGCCCCTTCGCGCTGGCCAATCAGAAAGGAAAGTACGTGGTCATCCATTTTTACGCCGGCTGGTGCAAGCCCTGCGTAGACACCATTGACTCCTTCGACCGATTGACGCCGGAATTGGGAAACACCTCCGAAGTGGTGGTCCTGGGTATCAGTCTGGACGAGAGCGAAGCGGAAGCCCGCGACTTCGCGCAACAGAAAGGCCTCGCGCATCCTGTGATTTATGCCGGGTCCTGGTCCGTGAATCCCATCCGGAAAGGCTACCGCGTCGTAAACGTACCCACTACCGTCATCGTCGGCCCCGACGGAATGGTTTCCCAGATCGACCTCCACGGAAACGTCCTGCTGGACTACCTCCGCAAACGCCTGGCTAGCGCGTTCTGAACGCCGGGTTCCCCGCATTCCCACGCCCTGCGCGGCGTTTGGCGCAAGCGCACCCCACACCGTCACCCCCCCCGAAGGCGGGGGTCCATCTTGTCCTTTCCCGAGCAGTTTTACAAATAGACATGGATGTCTGACGCCACGAGACTTGATTCGCCGCCCGGCGCGTCCTATCGTGTACCGGGTGTCTTGAATTCGGGCAGGGGGAGCGTTTGACAGCGGATAGCGCGGCGGCGGATGTGGCAGGGTAAGCTTGGGCTTTGGTCGTTTGACCTCGATGCCACTGTGCTGAGGTATACGTTTCGTCGACGTCGCCTGACACGGCCTTCACGTATCCCATCCATACCCGGCATCACTGTCCTTGGAGGAGGAGCATATGAGCACGAAGATTTCTCGCCGCCGGTTCCTGACGACGACGGCAGCCACCGTGGCCGCGCCGTACATCATTCCGGCGTCGGCGCTCGGGAAAGATGGAACGGTCGCGCCGTCGGAACGCATCGTCGTCGGATGCATCGGCATCCACGGCCGCGGGTTCCACGACCTGCGCTGGATCATCGGTAACAAGGACGTCCAGGTGGTTGCCATTTGCGACCTCTGGAAGCAGCAACGGGAAGCCGTCAAGGCCTTCGTCGACGACTACTACGGCACCAAGGACTGCGCCATGTACCGCGACCTGCGCGAGTTCCTGCCGGACCGGCCGGACATCGACGCCGTGCTCATCGCCACCGGCGATCATTGGCACGCGCAGGCTTCCGTCCGTGCGATGCGTGAAGGAAAAGATGTCTACACGGAAAAACCCTCCTGCATGACGATCGCCGAAGGCCAGGCCGTTGTGGAAACGGCACGCCGCTATGGCCGCGTCTACCAGACCGGCACGCAGCGCCTGAGCGAGGCCAATCACGTATTCGCCATCGAGATGGCGCGCACGGGCCGTTTGGGCAAGGTCTCGCGCGCCTACGCGCATATTGCGCCGTGGGACTCGGCCACCATGCAGCACACGTGGAAGCCGGAAGAGCCCCTGCCGCCTGTGGACGAGGTGGACTGGGACATCTGGCTGGGGTCCTGCCCGTGGCGGCCCTATAACAGCTCCTACGTCAGCGGCGGCTGGCGCGACGACTATGACTTTCACACGAGCTGCATCGGCGAGTGGGGCGCGCACACCTTCGCGCAGGCCCAGGCCGGCATCGACGCCGGCGATACGTCACCCGTCCACTATGGCTATGTGAATAACGACTCCGGCGACGGCATGGTCTGCACTTTCGCCAGCGGCCAGGAGATGATCCTCTCGCGCAACGACGTCTATTGGCACGGCTCCTGCGGCGAACGCTTCGACGGCGAACGGGGATGGGTCGGATCCGCGGACGGGTACGCCATGCCCGACGCGTCGTCGCCCGACATCCTCGCGGAGTACAAGACGGTCATCGGCGAATACGTCGAACGCACGGGCCGTTCGCTGGACCACATGCGCAACTTCCTCGACTGCGTCAAGTCCCGCGAAGAGACCGTCGCGAACCCCACCGTCATGCACCGGTCCATGAGCACCGTCCACGCGGCGAATATCTGCATGTGGCTCAAGCGCGACATGGAGTACGACCCCGTGAAGGAAGAATTCATCAACGACGACGAGGCCAACCGTCTGCGCTCCCGCGCGCAACGCGCGCCGTGGGTCATATAACGATGGACGCGAAAGGAAGAACAGCGATCATGCGGTACCACATCACAACCATCCTTCTGGCCATCGTGCTGGCTTTCGGCGCGGCCGCGCAGGATGTAAACCCCATCACCGTGCTTCAATCCGACGCGCCTTTAGTCGAAAAGATGGACGCCTGCCGCGCGCTGTCGCGGCAAGGAACGGAAGAGGCTATCCCTGTCCTGGCAGGGCTGTTGCTCGACGAGCAACTCGCCCACATGGCGCGCTACGCGCTGGAGCCTATGCCGTATCCCGAAGCCGGCGCGGCGCTCCGTGATGCCTTGGGCAAGACGACAGGGCTGTTGAAAGTCGGCGTCATCAGTTCGCTCGCCACACGCAACGATGCGGAAGCGGTGCCCGCCCTCGTCACGCTGGTGCCTGACAGCGATGAACAAGTCGCCCAAGCCGCCGCGAAAGCGCTCGGCGACATCGGCACGCCGGAAGCCGCGACCGGTTTAGACGCAGCTTTGGGGAACGCCGCCATAACTCCCGCGACCCGCGTGGTAATCTGCGACGCCTTGCGCCGAAACCTACGCGGCCGCAGGCAAGAAGGACGAGGCGGTTGTGATCTACGACCGTCTTCGCGAGCTTCCCGATGCGCCGCCGTTCATCGCGACGGCGGCGATGCGCGGCGCGATTCTATCGCGTATCGTGCGCGATGGGGTGCCCATTCTGCAAGAAGCACTCGCAAGCGACGACGCCGATCGGTTTGCCATGGCCCTGCGCGTCGCGCGTGAACTCGACGGAAAGA
>JAHDWY010000148.1 GCA_023384315.1 Candidatus Hydrogenedentota bacterium
CGGCGGACTCGGGGCGGGATTGGCGTAGCCGATTTGTTTCTTCCCGGAGCGTTTCGATCGTGGCCATCGCGTGGACCCACGGTGCGGCAATACAGCCCACGGCAATCAGCAATTCCAAGTCCGCTTCATCGTAGCTGCTACGCCGGCGATCCGATTGCACGGCAACGGCGCCTGCAGTTTCGGGGCCCACGACCAGAGGGACGACCATCAGTGTTTCGGGTGTATCTGCGCCGGGCGCGACCTTGTCGAGGCGTATGAGCAGGCCGTCTCCGGTGCGTATTGCTCGTTCACAATGACTCTGGGGTGGTTGCGAGTGTTCGGAGTTGGGGGCGCGGTAGATCTCACGCGTGTTGACCGTGCCGGCGATATCATTAGCGATCCAGATTGTGCTGGGTTCGAAGCGGTCCGCGATCCATTCGCGCGTTCGGGCGATCAATTCATCGCGTTTGCCAGCAGTCCACAGCGCCCGGGCAAGTGAGTAGAGATCGGCGAGGTCGTGGATGGTGTGCGACTTTCCCGACGCAAGGAAATCGGCGATTTGCCCGCGGACGTAAAAGCCGGAGGATTGCCGAATGGAAACCGTGGACCCCGGAGTCGCGGGCGCCCGGCGCGCCTCGTCGCGATTACTGACTTCTGCGACCAGGAGGCGGACGTTTCCAACGGCGATTTCATCCCCTGCTTGAAGGGTGCAACGGTTCGCGGGTTTGCCGTTCACCAAGGTGGTATTCCGGCTGCCGAGGTCAGTGAGCAAGACGGCGTTTCCCACCGCCTCGACCTGGCAATGGTGACGTGAGACATGCCCGTCGAGGATGCTGATGTCGCAATCGGGATCGCGGCCAATCGTGATCGGAGAGTCCGCAATGGGCCACGAAACGCCCTTCGTGATGCCCGATTTAGCTACAAGTTGGTACAGGTGTGCTCCTCCTTGGCATCGATTCAGAATTGAAGAATCGCACCATGTTGAAGATTCTCGAGTTCGGGGTAGCCCCATACCACGACCGGCACGGGATTCGCTGGATTGGCCAGTCGCCGGACACTGGCGTTTATCCGCCACTGCTGCGGGGAACGCGGCGGCTGGCCGTCTCCGAGATTGCTAAAGGGAATCGCGATCTCCAGAGTCAACCTGCTTTCTGCCGATTGTGCCGCGACGTTCCAGTCGCATGACCACGGTTGTACGCGATTCCCGACGAGCTGGTCTGCAGTCAGGCCCGTATCCGGATCGTATACCATGCGCCACCACATTGTCTCCGATCGTGGTGTGGAGAACGACTTGCACAGCGCCAGCGCGAGTTGATCTCTATCTGCGTCTTCGCGTGGAATGACAATACCGATTCGGAGCTGCTTGTCGCTAGCATGAACGTTCATGCGAGCGCCCAGACGGCCCGGCAGTCCGTTCAGAACGCCGATAGTTCCCGAATCATCTAAGAACCGATGGCTCCAGACCGATTCGTCGAGTGCGCCATCCACGGTGATTTCTGGCCCGTCGCTGGGGAGACGCGGAACCCTGGTTCTCGCGCCCGATATGGCGGGAAGAAGGGCGTCCAACGAATTTGCCCAGCCGAGCCCGCGTGGAACAAGTTCATTGTAGAGCAGCGGCTGCTGCAGGGGCAGCGCTTCCAGGCGCAGAAGAAACTCCGTACCGGTTGTGGTAGGGACCGATCGGTTCAAGGAAACCGTCTCTGTCCACTTGGAGTTGGTTTGGTCGTCGGTAAACTCGAGAGACATGAGCAGCGACTGGCCGGGCTCCAGCCATTGGGCACTTCCACCGATCGCGCCCATGCGGAGCGTACTTCCGGAAGGGTTCCGGTATTCCGCCCATCCGCCTTCGACCCGCAGCCTGTCTTGCTCGTGCCGAATGCTCAGACCCCAAATTGAGCCTTCAAACACTGCATATGCTCGTAAGGGATCGAAGTCGCCTCCTTCTTGTATGGTGAGGAGCGATGCCGGGTATTTCGAGTCGGTGTTCTGCCGCCACACGTCGTAGACGCTGGCGTATCCAGGGTCCCACTTGAGCAGGCCGGGCAAGTTATCGGGCGAAGGCAGCACGTCCCAGAGGTACGACGCCTGAGTCGCCGGCGTTGCATCAGCGGAAATCGGATCTCGATCCGATTGTACCGGCGAACCATGATCGTCACCAACGGGGATTGAAAAATAGAGCACCGCAAGGGCCAGTAAAAGACCCGCAAGGAAGCCGTGATATGCGGACAAACGGACATGACGGACGCGTTTCATGAGCGATTGAACGCGCGACCTCGGTGCCCGCCGCGCGACGATGGTCATCGACCGGGGGTCCTGGGGGTGCAGGAACTCGGGCGCGGCCCGGAGTCGGTCAATGGCGTCTTGGGCTGAATTTGGCCTCCGGTCGGCATCGGCATTCATCATCACCGAGATCAGTTCCGCAAGTTCTTGAGAGACGTGTGGAGCGGCTTCCTGCAAAGGCGCCACCCGCCGCGTGGCCATTTCCTTGACCAGGGCCATCGGAGTCGTCGCTTCGTAGGGTGTGCGTCCAGTAAGGGCCTCGTACATCACAGTGCCAAGGGCGTACACGTCCCAAGAGGGCGAAGGCTCATGCGAGTCCCATGCTTCCGGAGGCGCATAGCGCGGGGTTCCCATGAAAAACACTGAGGAGCCGCTGCCGCGCATGGAGTACTCGAGGTGCCCTTCCAAGATGGTTGCAAGACCAAAGTCGGTCAGTTTTGCTGCGCCGAAGCGGTCAATGAGGATGTTCGTAGGCTTGATGTCGCGATGAATTAACCCCTCGTCATGGCAACAGCGGAGGGCGTCGAGGACGTGATAGGCGAATTGGGCGACTTCACCCGCTGTGAGGCCCTTCGTCGCCAACTGATCCGCCAGGCTGCCGCCCTCGACCAGCTCCATCTCAATTGCAAGAAGTCCGTCCAATGATTCGAAGGCGTGGACGCGCACGATGTTTGGATGGTCGAGGCTCGCGATGGAGCGGGCCTCCTTTTCGAATCGTTCGCGGAAGCCAGCGTCATGGCTGAGGGTCCCACTGAGAATCTTCAGAGCGACGTTGCGGCGAAGCCGGGTATCTTCCGCCAGGTAGACCACACCCATGCTTCCGCGGCCTAATTCGCGTACGACGGAATACTTGCCAATTCGTTGACCCGGTCGAATTTCACTTGGTGTATTCGACGAAGACACCACGACGCGCACCCTCCCACCCAAATCAGTATACCGGGGTGAGACGAAATGTGAAAGTGGCTGAAACGAGCGGAGGTCCCGTGGTCGTGGTGAAGCCTTGGTCTATTCGAGCGACACGACGAGCGCCGGGTCGCCTATCAGTGCCACGCCATGAAAGGCGCGGTCCGGGAATCGGCGCTTTGCTTCGAGGAACTGATCGCCCAACCGCGAGCCCGGCTTCGCGATCAGACCTTCAAGCACGGAGCGATTAAACTGATGCCCCGCCGCCACGTCGACTTTACCCACGTGTCCGATCAGCGCGACGGCGCCCTTGTTTTCCGCCTGCACGAAATAGATACCCACGCCGGAATCGGCCCGAGACATGCCGTGGATCGGCGCGTCGAACAGCGAAGAGAAACACGTCGCCGCAAATACTATGGGGTACTTTCCGGAATTGGCCAGGAGATCGATCTCGCGGTCCGTCATCATGTCGGTGCGCTGGTCGTTCATGTTCTCGCCGGTTCGCCAAACGTAATAAGCGCCATGACCGGTGAACGTGACGACGCCGCAACCGCCGGAAATCTTCTCAATAATCGTGTTGCGCAACTGGATGTCGCCTTCCTGGTCGCCCGTACCCGTCAGATTGTCTACGGACCAATCCGGAAGGATGTTGTTCGCGGTGTCGTTCGAGAAACGATTGAAGTCCTTCGAGCTGATCAACACGGCACGTTGTTTCCAGGCTGCGTCTTCGCCGGCTCGCTGTTCGTATTCAAGGGTCTTGGCTACGTATGCCTTGACCGTTTCGATGGAAGAAGCGGGCAGTCTTCCCACCGCAGCCAGGGGAACATCGCTTCCCCGTGGTCCAAAGGCGAAGTAGTCGTCGTGAGCGATAGTTGGCGAGTAGTTTGGGAGGATGTCGGCGTCGTTCGTGTGATGCGTTGGAACGTAATTGCGCGACCCTGGGCGAATCCCCAAGTAATCGTAGGTTGCGTCGCCCACCAACCAAATATACCTGAGCGACCGGTCCGTGCCGTCCTGCTTTTGTATCAGGTCGTCGACGAACAGGCGAATAGCTTCCGGGTCAAAAAGGCTGTCCGCGTACTCATCGTACAGGTCTTCCACGTCGACGACGAGTGTGCGAAGACCTTGTTCGGTTCGCCATTTTACGAGCGGGCGAAGCGCCTCGACAAAACTCGCATGGGTCACGATGAGGTAATCCGGAACGTCGTCTAGCTGCCGTAGATCGCTCGCGTACCCAACCGCGAGACGTGCCGGCCGGGCGAAACCTTTCGGTCCGACGGCGCGGTACCGCCCGCCCGCAGAATCGAGCGGGATTTCCACGGCATGCCGGTTTCGTTTGGAAAAGGACGACGGCGTTTGAACCAACTCAGATCCCTCGGTATAGACGCGCACCTTGGAATCACCGAATCCCGCTTCCGTCTGCGCGTATCGTGGGGCAGTCGCAGGCGCCGCCGTGAATTCAAGAAAGTCGTCACGGGGTAGAAGCGCCGCGTCGTAAGTGAGTTCGATCCAATCGAGCGAGATGAGATCGAGTTGGATGTCATCGTTTGTGGGTTGAACGGTGAGTTCGTTTGCACGATCGCTAAAAACGGACCTGCCGGGTACCGTTGCTTCGGCCACGAAGAGCCGAGGCCCGTCCCACTGAGCGGTACCCAGCGGCGCGCCGTTCAGCGATAGCTCCCAAAAATGGTCAGGACTCACCGGAAGGTCGCTCCATCCCCAGAAGTGCGCGATCACTCCGACCTCGGCGAGCTCGCCGGCACAATCGTCGATGGGTGGTAGTTCGACCGTCGCAGGTTCCCAGGGCGGCGCTTTGAAAGACGCCCACATGACCCGGTCGGTCGGGGGTCCGTCGTACTTTTGGTAGTACTGGAGCGCGTTGTTTTCCTCGATACGCCGAGTCCGCGGAAATGAGCGAAATACTGCTGCGCCGGCCTGCCGAGGCGCCGGAGGCGCGAGCCGGTACCGCAGTGGCGGGTCGGGAGAATCGAAAGAGAGCACGTAGGTGTTTTCCGGGGTAACGACATTCTTGCCCCCGTCGCGCGCGACGGGAGGTTCGCCCCAGAATGTGACGGTGGTTTCGTTCAAAAAACCGCCATCCTGGGCGGCATTCTCTATGCTGATGGGGATGATCTCTCCACGGTTGTACAGGTTTACGCGGTTCGCGTTGATGCCGGCGAGCGTCAGTTCCGCTTCCTCCGGGGATTTCTCCCGGAATGGTATGCGACGAGTTTCTGTTCGTAACGGGACGATTGCAATGTCGTCCAAATACCACGTCATCGGACCACCTTCGTCGTGGTGAATCCACAAGCGGTATTCCCGATCGCCTTCATCGAGGGTGGTCAATATGCCGTTGAACTCTGTCCACTCGCCGGGCGAATTCTGAAAGTACTCTCCGGTGTTGTCGGCATTCTTGGCCCAGATCTGGGTGCTGTGCAGTGAGGTCAAGAAGCGCCGATCGCTTTGCAGCGCTAAAGCGAATCGGTCGCCCTGTTGTTCGCAGTACACTTTGCACGTGAACCGAAAGCGGCTGTTGCCGGGGAGGACAAATCGCGTAGAGGGCTGGTGGATTCCCGAGTCCTTCGTGTGATTCGAATTTGGCCCGGATATCTTGAGGCAGTACTCTCCGGCTGCCGCTGAACCGGTCTCTTCTACCGATCGGACGACCGTGACTTCCGTATCCCACGTTCCCGCGATACCGCCGGTTTCGTTGGACTCACCGTCTTGGCCGTCAGCGGCGCCGCCCAGTTGCAGGATCTCCTCGCCCTCCACTTCCTCTGTAACCTCGGTGAGGTTGGCAGTTTCCAGGCACCGTTGGATGGCTTCGCCGTGAACCTGAACCATGCGACCTTCAGTCACGAAGATCTTGATGGAATCTGGTGTATACGCGGGGAAGGAGGAGGAGGGTTGTTCCGTCCGCCCGATACCGGCGTGCGCGGCTATCAACCATGCAATGACGAACCCGATTCTGGGGGAGATTAGACGCACGTTTCGATCGTGACCCCGTTACTTGCTGTCGTCCGTTCTGGCCGATGCCGCCTGGTATTCGCAAAGGGCGTAATAGATCCACGCCAACCCCCACCGGGGGCAATAGAGCCGCGACGTGAACCATGGATACTTCCGGTAATACGGCACGCCCGTGACGGGATGGCTCAAATGCTTCCGGGTCCATTGCAACGTGCGTTCCGCAATCGGTAACGCATCATCCGACATCTCCGCAAGGACCGACGGGCACAAGACGCCTTCCGCGCATGCGTGGATGTCGATGGGGTAACGCCCGTGCATCGTGATGGGCGCGCCATCCCCATCGAACAACCGCGTCCGATAGAACGCGAACCCTCGGGAAATCTGCTCCAAGATTCGCGCGTCCTTCACTACGGAATTTATCTCATGCAGCGAACGGAGAACAAACCCGGTATGGTGATGATCCACGAGTGAAAGCAGCTTTGCTTCGTAGGGGTCGTCCGGCGCGTGAACGCCGTAGGGCCATGCGCCGTCGTCTCGCTGGCCGCGCAACGTGAACTCGATTGCGGGCATGGCGAGGTCCAGCAACTCGCGTTCACCGGTAATGGCGTAGGTGCGCACGAGGTGGGCCGCGGCGTGGAGACTGGCGTTGTGCACCCGCCGGCGGTCCCCTGGTGTATAGGCGAAACAGTAGGTTCCGTCTGTCCATTCCAGCCGGGGGATATCCATTTCCATGAACTTCGCGATGGAGCGGACGGTGGTCGCGTACGTTTCGTCCCCGGTAATTCGCCACGCGAGCGAGAAGGCTTCGCCGGCGATTTCGCTTACTACCTCGACCGGCGTATTACGCGGCGTGCTCAGGCCTTTTCCAGAGACATCGAATGGATAGCCCCAACAGATCCCGGCATACCCTTCACTGGGATGATCGAGCAGCCATTGCAGGTGGCTGCGGGCGCGATCGAGATGCACGTCACGATTGGTCGTCTCGTAGCGGCGGAGGTGACCCAACGCGACCAGGGCGAAGGCTTTGGCATTCTCTTGCGGCGCGATCCCGAGCATGTGGCGTGAAAGCGTGGGAAAGAGATCGGTCAGCCCTGTCGTGACTTTACGCGCGAGCGGGTAGGGTTGTGCGGCGCGAACCAGGGGGTGGGCGCGTACATCGAAGCGGTCGAAGCCGCGAAGTCCACGCTGTCCGATCCACCGTTCAAGGAGATCGATCCAGGATTCCGCGAAGGCACTTCCGTTCAACGCGCGGTTCTGGTTCGCGATGCCGTGTCGTGGCAGGCTCATTGCGCCGGTTGTGGCGCACCGACCACTTCGGTCAATCGCCACGAGTCCCAAATGCAGTGCGACGGAAAGCTGACGTCCGGGGACCGTAGCTTGGGCGCCAGCAAAACGCAGAACACCTCCTCGGCGCCGGTTTTGAATTCGGCAGAGAATTCTTCGAAGCCTTCGGTTTGGCCGATCGCGATACCGGCCAGAGCGGGGGGCACTTCCGTGGAATTCTCCGCTTCGGCGGCGCTGCGCGTGTTGTACTGAAACGCGCGCAGGAAGATCTCTTTCGGCGAGGGATTGTTGACCGCTAGCGTTAGGCGGTATGTCGTATTGGGCCGGAGATCGGTTAACCAGCATCGAAAGACCTTGGTGTAGGCTTCAATGCTATCGTTGGCGGACCAAGTCTGTTTCACGCCCTTGCTTTCGGGGGTCTTTCCGTCGGCAGGTTCAATCGCAGAGAAACCCCGGCCCGGATCGGGCGGCAGGAAGAAATCCGGTGCGGCGGCGCCCGGCTGCCACGCGGTGAAGTCCCCGTTATCGATGAGGTTTTTCGCCGGCGGCGGCGGAAGGGGTGCTACAGAAACCGTGTAGAGAACGCCGGGCTCAATAGCGTCCGCATCTCCTGACGGCATCACGCCTGAATCTCCGCAACCCGCGACTCCGGTCAGAACCGCTGCGGTTGCGCCAAGATAGCACGTGACCCCCATCACAAGCGCATTGAGTCGCGAACGAAGTCTGGAACGGTGTTTTGTGTGAGGATCGCGGTGGTGTGAATTCACGAAAAGGGCACCCGTATCAGGAGTTACATAAAAAACACGGTTTAACTGCATCGGAAACTGCCGGACTTGCCTACTATCGAGGACGGGTCGGGAGTAGCCTGATATCCCCGGGAATATACTTTTGGAATGCTCGGCAAGTCAATTGCCTCACCAAGGCAATCTGGCAGGCCGTATCGGCCTTGACCAAGTACCTCGGTTGTCGGGCGGCAGCCATTTGCGAAGTCTCGCCACCGTTCGCTATACTTGTGGATCGTTGCGGTTCGCTAAGTTTCCAATTTACAGCAGGATATCACATGTCACGCAGTATGACCGGGTTTGGAAAAGCCGTTGGAGAGTTTGACGGGCAGTCAGTAACCGTCGAACTGAGTTCCGTCAACGGCCGGTACCTGGACTGTAACGTACGCATCCCGCCGGCCTGGTCGGCGTTGGAACCCGCGTTGAAGCAGACGGTTCGAAATCACCTCTCGCGTGGCAAATTGAACGTGACCGTCATTCGACGCCGCACCCA
>JAHDWY010000149.1:0-1390 GCA_023384315.1 Candidatus Hydrogenedentota bacterium
CGAATAACGACGTGGGTGTACTCGTGGTACAAGCGCCGCCACAACTCGTCTTCTGAGATGATTTGCCCCGAGCGGTCGGCGATCGGCACGCGAATCTTGCCGTCGTATACCGCGCCAACATGTTCCCCGAGCAACGTGGCCCGGGCAAAGTCGTCGCCTGTATACAGAATTACCTGGATCGGCGTTGGCGGATAAGCGCCTCCGAATTTTCGGCCGATGTCGCGATAGGCCCGTTCCAGAATCTGAAGCACCCGGCTCAGATCGCCGCCGTTGGTGCCCGGCGCGAAGCTCACCCGGAAATGCGCGGACTGGGTCTGCCGGAAATTGAACTCAACCGACTCTTCACGATAGGCCTTTTCAAGTTTCTCGGCCAACCCCGGACGATTGGGGTTCATCTCAAGCACGAGTTCCCATTGAGCCAGGGCCGCGGCGAGATCGTTGTTTTTGTAGTAGGCGTCTCCCAAAAGCTCTTGCACGTCGATGCTCGAGGGATCCAACTCAACCGACTCCTCCAGTCGGTACATCGCTTCGGAGACCATGTCGATGCGGAGATAGTAGGACCCCAGTTGCGCGAGGGGCGACGGGTTCTCGGGTTCGACGCTGATGGCGAGGCGCAGCAGTTCGATGGCGGTACTGAAGTCTCCGGATCGTGCAAGTGCGTTGGCTTGAGCCTGGTACGCATTGCAGAGGTTGCGACGGACCGTTTCATTGTCCGGCGCAAGATTGTAGGCCGAGGCGAAGCTCTGGATGGCCTCATCCCAGCGCCCTTCGTTATAGAGGGCGACGCCGTTCGCGTTAAACTCGGCGGCGCTCTGCGCCCACGACAGGGCCGCGGCGATTATGAAAGTTACCAGGCAGACGTAGCGAACGGCCCGGGCAGCATTCTTCGGTCTGAGCATCGATTCACTCGGGCAAGATGGCGATTGCTTCTATTTCAACGCGAAAGTCCAGCGGCAGCCTGCCCGCTTGTATTGTCGTGCGCGCGGGAGGATTTTCGCCAAAGTACTCTTTATAGATTGCATTCATTTCACCGAAGTCGTTCATGTCGGCGAGATACACCGTCGTCTTGACGACTTGGCCCAGGCTTGAGCCCGCGTCTTCGAGAACGGCTTTCACGTTGTCCAGGGTTTGCCGGACCTCTTCTTCCAACGATCCGGCGCGCCGGCCGCTGCCATCTGGAGCCAAGGCGGCCTGGCCGGAGATAAAAAGAAGATTCCCCGCCGCGACGGCGTGGGAGTATGGCCCGGCCGCTGCGGGAGCGTGGGGCGCGAAGATGCAACGCTTTTTCATGAGGGAACCTCGGCGTTAAACTCTTTACAAGAACCTACGAAAAGGTATCACAGGATGGACGGCCCGTCAAACTGGACCGGCGGATATCGACCGCCATCAT
>JAHDWY010000149.1:1400-8662 GCA_023384315.1 Candidatus Hydrogenedentota bacterium
ATAAACTTCTGCAGTACTCTCAAGAATCTATTTACAACGAGTCGAAACTTAATCTTCTGATTCACAAAAACACATATCCAAGGGTATCCTTGGGAACTAACAAAATTGTTATATATAATCGGCCATCATTTGGCCTTGGGAAGGTCTGTGTCGTCCAGATTCGTGTCTCGGGATCGCGCGCGTTCCAGGCAAATGCGTAGTTGCGCCGCGCAATGGCGGATTCCTTTGCCGAGAATCTCTGCGTGGTATCCCGGGATCACGTGAACCTCGACTCCGCCCAGCGCCACATCGCCCCACCCAAGCGTCTCGTTTCCAACAAGTTCCGGCGGCTGAACCTCGGCCCGGAAGACAGTGATGCGACCGTCGAAAGGTGGGGCGGCATACTGTTTCCAGGCCTCGCCGTTCGCGTGAAGCACCTTGAAGATCCTGCGAAACGCGGGCACTTTCATCATGAGAAGGTTGTCCTTGGATACAACATCGGCAATGCCGGCATGCTTGAACACAACATCGGTGAACGCCCAGCGAAAGTACTCTCGAACCGGGACGCGCCCCCCAATGGCTCCGCGATTTCGCCGGAAGACCAGGTAAAGTCCATCCAGGATGTATGGTTTCAGGTGGTATGTATTCAGAATGAAGATTCGCGCCCGGCGCAGCCAGATGCGTAAGAACTTCGCAATGCCGCCCTGGACGGACAGGTCGGGAGGGGCCTGCATCGCGTCAATGATCACGAGCAACGCCACGTCTTCCCCCGCGGCACGGAGCTGCCGGCCCATCTCGAAGGCCACTGTCCCGCCGAAGGACCACCCGCACAGATAGTAGGGCCCCACCGGCTGACGTCCGCGCATCACTTCCACGTAGTGGGCTGCGAGCGCTTCCACGGAATCAAAGGGGGGATGGTTTCCTTCGAGTGCAGGGTCCTGCAGGCCGTAGAGAGGTTGACCCGGTCCCAGGTGGGTCGCCAGATTGAAATAGGGAAACAAGACTCCACCGGCCGTAGCCACGCAGAACAAGGAAGGCAGCAAACCCTTCGGCTGAATGGGCACCAGGGTGAACGGGGTATCATCCTCCGGACCGCACTTCCCACTCGCGCGGCCTTCGACGACTGCGGCCATCCCGGCAACGGTAGGATTCTGGAAGAACTGCGTTAGCGGAATGTCTACGCCGTAGCGCTCCCGAACCGCGGCCATGATGCGCACGGCAAGAAGCGAATGGCCGCCGATGTCAAAGAAGCGGCTGGCGACCCCGACGCGCGGCAGGCCTAGCGTGTCCTTCCAGAGGTCAGCGATCTCCCGCTCCAGCTCCGTCCTTGGTTCTATGACTTCGTGGTCAGAGCGATCGAGCTCTGGCGCAGGCAGAGCGCGGCGATCGACCTTCCCGTTTGGTGTGAGCGGAATCCGATCAAGGTTCACGAAAGCGGCCGGAACCATGTACTCGGGCAAGGTCTGACGCAGATGCGATCGAAGCGTTTCCTGGTTAGGCGACGCGTCGTTCGCGGGAACGATGTAACCGACAAGGTACTTTCGGTCTGGCGCGTCTTCGCGGAGGACGACGACCGCATCGTCAATGCCCGGATGGGATCGCAAGGCGGCCTGTATCTCGCCGAGTTCGATACGAAATCCGCGGAGTTTGACTTGCCCGTCGATACGCCCGATGAACTCGATGGCGCCGTCAGGCAGATAGCGGACGCGGTCGCCGGACCGGTACAGCCGTTCACCGTCCCTATATGGGCTGGGCACGAAAGAATCCGCCGTCAGTTCGGTCTGGTTGAAATAGCCGTTCGCCAGACCGAGGCCCCCGAGATAAAGTTCTCCCGGCACTCCGATGGGCGAAGGTTGGAGGTCGTCCTGAAGCA
Source organism: Candidatus Hydrogenedentota bacterium (assembly GCA_023384315.1). Lineage (GTDB taxonomy): Bacteria > Hydrogenedentota > Hydrogenedentia > Hydrogenedentales > SLHB01 > JAHDWY01. The sequence continues at coordinate 3,253 of JAHDWY010000149.1, forward strand.
CGTGGGCGTACCCGTACGAAATGGGCTTGCCGATTGGAATCGTCGGCGCGTCAACGGAAACGTCCCGCACGTCGTGAAAGGTGGAGAACGTCGTATTCTCGGTCGGACCGTACACGTGGAGCAAGTGTTCCGGCGCGCCATGCTCCAACACGCGCCGCACCGCGCCAGGGTCGCAGGCTTCGCCGCCGAACAACAGGTAACGCAGCGGCCGGAAGGCAGCCGGTTTCGATTGCGCGATCTGGTTGAACAACGCCGTCGTGAGAAAGAGGACCGTGGCGTTTCCTTCCGCTATGTGCTCCGCGAGGCCCTCCGCGCTTAGCGAGACATCCTGCGGGATGCCAACGATTGACGCGCCGTTGAGCAGGGCTCCCCATATCTCAAAGGTGGCCGCGTCGAACGCCGCATTGGAGGCCTGGGCAACTCGGTCGCTGGGGCGTATGTCAATGTAATTGGTACCGACCACCAGACGGACAATGGCACGGTGCGGTACGGAAACCGCCTTGGGCATACCGGTGCTCCCGGATGTGTACATCAAGTACGCGAGGGTTTCGCCGCTGAGTTCGGTTTCGACTGGAGTGTCGTCTTCGCCTGCAATGATCGCGGCATCGCGATCCAGGCAGAGAACGCGACAGTCCAAATCGCAGACCTTATTTAGCGAGGATTCCTGAGCGATCAATACGGTAGACTGGGAATCACGCGCCATGAGCGCGAGCCGTTCCTTCGGATACGTCACGTCGAGTGGAACATAGGCGCCGCCACATTTCAGAATAGCCAGCATGCCTACGATAAGGTCCGGCGATCGATCGACGCACAGTCCCACTGGAACGCCATTGCTGACGCCGTGCCGGAGGAGACAACGCGCCAGTCGATTCGATTGGGCATCGAGTCCCCGGTAGGTCAATATCGCGTCGCCATAGCGAACCGCACAGGCATCCGGCGTGCTTTGGCACTGTTCCCGGAAACGGCCGGTGACCGTATCCGGCGAAGGCACCGACCGTCCGTTTTGATTGAATGCCATCAGGATGTGATGCCGTTCGCCGCTGTCCAGGACGTGCAAGTCATTTATCGGCGCTTGCGGAGACGCCAACACCGTGTCGAGAAGGTTACGGAAATGCCGAACCGCATTCGCGCGAACGTGATCGTCGAACACGTCAACGTCGAAATCGAAGTACAGCGATAGATCGCCGGTGCCCGTGAAATCGTGTACTTGCAACACGAGCCGCTCGGTGCCGAAGCCAGGGTTGATCCACTCCTGCTCCGCGGGACACCCGTTGAAGGAAGGAAACTGCGCGACCTGGTAGTTGAAGAGTACATCAAAGGCGCGCGCTCCCACGCTCCCGATCCCGGCGAAAGGCCGGTGGCGCACGCTTTCCGCGGCTTCCAATGCAATTGCCGCGACGAGATCGGGAAAGCGCCATCCGGGTTCGATCGATACCGGCAATGGCAACACGTCAATGTAGAGTCCCGCCGTATTCCAATCGGCTTCGGTGTCCCGGCCATGATGAGGCATGCCTATGACGAAGCGGCGTTCGCTGGAAATACGCATGAGGAAAACCGACAAGAGTGCCCCGAACAGGTTGAACAGGGATACACGCTCTGAGCGGCAGAAGAACTCCTCCTGATGCGCGAGCGCGCGTAGTCGCCCGGATCGCTCCGGTCCCAACGGGTGAGCGATGCGGATGACGCGAGCGGGTCTGGCGCCGCCCGCACGGCCGTAGAACGTCGGCGCTTCCACCTCGGATTCCAGCCGAGCCTCCCAGTAAGCCGCACGTTCGGCGGAAAGTTCCTTCCACGCTTCAGATCGGCGCGTTGCGTAGTCGCTGAATCGCGGCCATACTTCATCGCGGGCGCTATCCGATGATTCGCCGTACGCGCGGGCCATTCGTTCAAAGACGAGTGTCGTGGACGTCGCGTCGCAGATGATGTGGTGCTGATTGAGAAACCAGACATGACGGGCTTCCGCAATGCGGAGCAACGCCGCGTCGAAGCAGCACCGTTCAATGTCCAGCGCGCGAGTAACGCGCTCGCGCATCCACGACTGAGCCGCCTCCTCAGGCCGGGGCTCCCCGCGGAAGTCGACCACAGCCGTCCCGTAGGGAAAGCGATCGAGTACGCGCTGACACGGGATTCCGTTCCGTTCGATGAAAATCGTTCGCAAGGCGTCGGTTTGGTCGATGACTCGTTGAAATGCAGCCTGAAACCGCAGCACATCGATTGGCATCGGGAGCACGAATGAATGGGCCATGTTGTACACGGGGACACCGTCGTGTAGGCGGTGTCCGGCCCAGAATAGGGTCTGGAGCGGCGTAAGCGGAATTTCGCACATAGATTTTATCGATAGCATCGTGAAAAACGGCGGAGGTGCTGCCACGGAGTTCGCCACCAATTTGGTACTTCAGCCAGAGTATCGCGGTCCCATCAAGTCATTTCAACTTGAAATTTCCCCGATCGGCAAGCCGATCGACCGGAAGCGCTAAAACGTATCCCATCATGACGTTGTTCGGGCTTGGGCAGGATGCTATACTCGGGTTCGAGGTGCTACCGAGACATGTGCCAGCGCGAAAGGTCCGTTCATGGAACTTGAGTTAGTGTCGGTGGGCCTGGCTTGTGCGGATGTGGTGGCCCGGCCGGTCGACTCGCTTCCCGAACGCGGGAAGTTGACGTTGATTCCTCAATTGGAAATTCATCTTGGCGGTTTGGCGGGCGTAACCGCAACGGTTTACGCCGCTCTCGGCGGACGCGCCGCGTTTATCGGAGCGCTGGGCGATGACGGATTTGGGAGTTTCGTACAAGGCACCCTCGCAAACCGGAACGTAGACGTAAGTCACGTTAAACGCGTTTCGGACGTGGGGACCGCCGCCACGGTGGTGCTTGTCAGCGACGACGGGGAACGGTCGTTCCTTCATCACGCGGGGTGCAGTCAGTCGCTGTTCGAGGAGGACATCGATTTCGACTTCGTTGGGCGTGCGCGTCACCTGCATTGGGGCGGCCCTGCGGTCACGGCAGGTCTGGACGGGCCGCCCATGGGCCGCGTTTTGGATCGGGCCAAGAAACTGGGCTTGACGACGTCGATGGACACATGTTACGACGGGGCCGGCAAATGGCTGCCCCGGATTGAACCGTCTCTTCCTCACCTCGATATCGTGATGTCGAGCCTGGAGGAAGCGAGAGAGTACACCGGGTGCCGCGAGCCGGAATCGATTGCGGATTTCTTCCGAAGTTACGGTCCGGAAATCGCCATGATTAAGTTGGGCGAACACGGTATGTTCGTGAAGGATTCTCAACAATCGATTCGCGTTCCGGCCCATCGAGTTGAAGTCCGGGATACGACGGGCGCGGGTGACGCCTCGTGCAGCGGGTTCCTCTACGGGTACCTCCGGGGATGGGACACACAGAAGAGCGCGCGGTTCGCCAACGCCATCGGTGGAATGACCGTGCAGGCCATGGGAGGTTCCGAAGGGGTGCGATCCCTGGAGGATGTGCAGGCCTTTCTTGATCGGGCGTCTGTGGATATCGAAGTGTAGGCATCCACGAGACCCGGCGAATTTTCGGAAGACGACCATAAGCGGAGATCGATCGTGAAGAAGCGAACCCTGTTTTTCGCAGTTCTCGGAATGCTCTCATGCATCGTCGTTGCGTACGGCCAAGTGTCGGAGTCGGAGTTGGGCGAACCGGGCGCGGCAGCGCCGGCGTTTCCGCCACCGACCATCGAACGCCCGCCGGCGCAAGAGATCGCGCCGCCACCTGCGGATCCCGAACCGGCACCGGCTCCGAAGACCGAAGCCGCGCCGAAGTCCGCGCCAGCACCGGCGCCCGCACCAGCACCCGAAGTCCATGAGCGAAACCGCGTCCAGTCCGGCAAGCCTGTGGCCGCCTTCTGGACGGTAATGCCGGGGAGGTAGTTTCCGGAAATGACCAACCGAGCGAGAATCGGCATCGTCGCGTTGACTGTGCTAATAGGTAGCCTGGGCGTGAATGCACAGACGCCGTTCGAAAAGCATGACGCGGACGCGGTACTGCGTGACGCCGTGGTGGATCAAGCGACGGGAACACTGTACGCGACGGCGTATGACTTCGACGAGGTGTGGAAGATTGCGCTGGCCACAGGCGCGCGCGTGGGAACTGTAGCGGTGGAAAACGGACCCACGGAACTCGCCTTGTCGAGCGATGGAAAGACACTGGCGTGCGTTAATCGCATAGCAGGGTCGGTCTCGCTAATCCGTGCAGAGGATTTGTCCGTCACCGCCACCGTGCCATGCCCTGGCAGCGCGGACGCGGTCAGCGCGCTTCCCGGCGGCGGATTCGCGGTTGCCAATAGTTTTAATGACAGTATTACGTTGATTGACCCGAATGATCCGCAGTCCCCCACCATTCTGGAAGGGGTGTCCAGCGTCCCGAGCAGTGTGGCCGCGTCAGATCGATTCCTCGCGGTCACGACCCGGACCCCCGCGCAGCTTCTCATTTACGAAGGCGGTTCCCGGACGCCGACGAAAACGTTCCAGGTGCCGGATAGTCCGTTCAGCGTTATCGCGCTCAACGATGACCGATTTCTCGTTGCGGCCCGGTCGGGTGTAGCGGTCTTCGATGCCGCGGCATCGCTCGAGGTCGCGCGGCGCGACGTGGCCGTGTTCGACGCCGCCACTGGCGGGAACTACATCTATGTTTTGACTGAAGGCGCGATCGAATCGTGCGATATGTCGCTCAATGCCGTCGGCAGTCAATCCGTCAGCGCAACCGCAAGGACGTTGGTGGCCGGGGACGGTCTCGTGATCGCCATGTCGCCCAAGGATCGTGCCTGGTACTCCTCCGGTACGGTGAATGCATCCGCGATGGCGGTTGCGGCAGCGGCGCCTGCTGCTCCCGAAGTGGAAACGCCACAGCCCGCACCGGTTGTGGAAGAGCCACAAACGCAACCGGTGGAGGAAGCGCCCGCGCCTTCCCCAATGACCGAGTCACCCGAAGTACAACCGGTCGAACCGGTGCAAGAGGAAGAAGAAGCCCCGGAGGTTGTGGAAACTGCGCCGGTGACAACACCAGCTCCCGAGCCGGAGATGAAGCGCGAATCCGCGCCTGCTCCTGAAGTGACTTCCACCCCGGAGCCTGCGCCCCAAACGGTCCCAGCCGAAGAACCCGAAGCAGCACAAGCCCCTGCGCCCATGGCGAAATCGGACCAACCCCGAAAGAGCCGTATCCGCCGGGCGGAACCCGTCGCGTCTGCGGAGGCGTCGACCGACGAACCGGAAGCGCCCCGCCGCCCTGCGGCTTCGCCGTTGGAAGGCGGACCGAAGGAGCCCACGGTTGCCGATGCCATTACGGAAGGCCTCGACCTTGGAAGTAGCGAGGGCGGATTCCAGCCGCCCGATTGGACGCAACCGTTCCGCGACATCCAGGGCGAGAATGTGGAAGTGTT
>JAHDWY010000150.1 GCA_023384315.1 Candidatus Hydrogenedentota bacterium
TCGCCAATCCATCCCACGTGTTCCCAGGTTAACCCGCCGTCCTGCGTCCGCGCGCAATACGGCCAGCCCTCGTCCTCGTTGTCCTTCGGCGACGTGAGAAAGACAAACATGTCGCTCTTGCCGTTGACGATATAGTCGGTCCTCGCCAGTACCCCTGGCCGGTCAAAGGTCGGAAACGTGTACGGCCCCTTCCAGGTCTTGCACCGATCCAGGCTGTAGTAAAAGCTGGCCTGTCCCGATCGGAACTTGAAGGCGAAATCGGGATGGGTGAAATCGATCGGCTCCGTCAACTCCGTGGGCTCCGCTTCCTTCTCGGCCTCATCAAGGAATGAAGGCTTCTCAACGGTCCATGTATGACCGCCGTCCAGAGTACGCGCCTGCCGCTGTGTTGAGGGTGGTTTGATGGGGTGTCCGTCTTGCTTTTCGTCATCGAACTGTCCGACCACGAAACCGACCACCATTTCGTTGCCCCAGGCCCACATCCCGTTGTTGGCGGGCCACCCGGCGAACTTGTCAGTCTCCTTGAAGACAACTACGTTCTCCACCTCCGGGAGCAACTGGGCCGACGTGGAAGCACACACAATCGCGGCGAGTATCATCGACAAAACTGCGTGGCGAATCATGGGACTACTCCTTCCTGAATGGTTCAAATTCAACGGAAAGCATGAAGCACTGAGCCGCCCAGGTCAATACCGGTCCTGCAAGATCCGCACGATCTGCATGAGCCTATGCGCGTACGTATGCTCCCCCAGGACGCGTTTGCGCGCCTTCTCTGCAATCTCTAGCCGCGCCCCGGGATGCCGCTGGAAGAATCGAAACTTCTCAACACACTCCTCGACCGAAAAGTACGCGGCGACTTCCGATTCCAGATCAAACAGGTCCTCCAAATCCGATTGTGCGTCGGTCAGCAAGAACCCACCAGCCGCGGGACAGTCGAAAACTCGCTGATTCACCGTATGCGGCATCTGAATGCTCGTCACGTTGAAGTTGATTGGGCAGTTGCCATAAAACTCCGGCAGTGCCGTGAAGTAGTCAACGGACGGTCCCGCGTGTTGAAGCACGCGCGCCCAGCCGTCATCGCCGCGCACGTGCAGACCTTCTGGTTCCAGCGCGCGCACATGTTCGACACGCAATCGCCGAGTGCCCTCAATGAAGCAGAGCATCTCGGCGTGACGCCGCGTTTCGGAGTCGAGTGTTCCGCAATACCCGGCGTCGAGGATAGCCTCCAACCCTTGCCCGAACCGATCGCGCGTCACGTGCCCCCGTTCAAAAGCAGCGTTCAGCCGGTCTGCCAACCCCGGATTCTTCCGCACGGCCACCCAACTCCGCGTTGAAAACGTCTCCATGGAATTGCCGACGAAGGTGGGGGGGAAGTCCCAGGTATCCCGCGGCGGACGATTGAACAGCGTGGGGTCGGTGGCCAGCGGCAAGGCCCGGACGGCAGGGAACCCGACGCGCTCCAGATACTTGATGTAGGCCTTGTCCCAGGTCAACGCCAGCGCATTCGACGTCGCGTACGTGTCGCGCCCCATGACGATTGTGCGCGGGTCGTCCACGAACCACGTCACGTACGGAATATCCAGGTCCTCAAAAAGCCGCGCCAGCAGCCCGCCCAAGTCCATACCGCTGAGATTGATCGACAGAATGAAGTCGGGCCGGAGGTTCACGAGCGATTCAAAGAGCTTGGCCACCTGCTCCTTGGACAAGACCCCTTCCATGACCACCGGAACCGGCGCCACTTCCCACCCCATGGAACGCGCCGCATTTTCGCACGCACTGTCGAGCCAGTATTCCCCGCGCAGGACGAGCACGCGGGGCACCTCCCCCGAGAACTTGTCGTACGCCATCAGCCTGCGCAGCCGGTCGCTCAACTGCAATCGCGGTTCGTCCATGGCCAGCGATACTAGCAGCAGCAAGGTTCCGTCTCAACGAGTCAACAGAAGAATGTCCCTAGCCAGGCCCGCCGCGCTCCGTTGACTGACCCTCCGCGCCGTGGTATGTTCACCAGCGGTGCATCTGGATTCTTTTGACGGGGGAGCCTTTTCTATCGTGTCTAGACATGCCTTTGTCTTTGCAACGCGCTGCATCTTCGCGATCGCATTACCGTTCGCTAGCGCCCAGGAATCCACGCCTCCCGAAAGCACCTCGTTCCAGGTTAGTCCCGGCTACCGTCCCGAGTTGGATATTGGCTCCGATATGGCCATCGTCTACGGGACCAATGGCACCTTCGCCGAGCGTGCTGATAGCTGGCGGGAACAGGGCTATACCATAAGCCTCATGACCGGCATCGCTTGGGGCGCCTACGGGTCCTACTACGGAAGCGGCGATGCCTTCAAAAAAGAGGAAGTGCAGACCGCCAAGGACGGCCGACTTTTTATGCACGGGCACAGTACGACCGTCGGATACAACGTCCCCACCGACGCGTACGTCGAGTACATCAAGCAGTACATCGACCCGGCGCTGGACTACGGCGTACACGCGGTCTTTTTGGAGGAACCGGAGTTCTGGGCGAACACGGGCTGGAGCGAGGCCTTCAAGCGCGAGTGGCAGGAGTTCTACAGCGAGCCCTGGCAGGAACCCGATTCGAGTCCCGACGCGCAGTACCGCGCCAGCAAACTGAAGTACGAACTCTATTTTGACGCGCTGCGTGAAGTATTTGCCTACGTGGATGAGCGGGCCAGGGAGAAGGGCATCGATATTGAGTGCCATGTCCCCACGCACAGTCTCGTCAATTACGCCCAATGGCGCATCGTGAGTCCCGAATCCCATCTCATCGACATTCCGCAACTCGACGGTTATATCGCCCAGGTATGGACCGGTACGGCCCGCTCCCAGAACGCCTACCAGGGCGTTCGCAAGGAACGCACCTTCGAAACCGCCTACCTGGAATACGGACAGATGCTTGCGATGGTGCGTCCCACCGGCAGGGAAGTCTGGTTCCTCGCCGATCCCGTGGAGGACAATCCCAACCGCAGTTGGAACGACTACAAGCTCAACTACGAATGCACCGTTATTGCATCTCTCATGTGGCCCGAAGTCAGCCGCTTCGAGGTCATGCCATGGCCCGATCGGATTTTTCAGGGTACCTACCCCAAAGTCGACATGGATTCCCAGTCCGGCGATCGCGAAGGAATCCCCTCTGACTATGCGACCCAGTTGCTCACCGTCATCAACGCGCTGAACGACATGGATCAGCCGGAGGTCCAATACGAGACCGGCACGCAAGGCATCGGTGTCGTGGTCTCCGACACCATGATGTTTCAGCGCGCCGCGCCGGAACCCAGCGAAGCATCCCTCGGATCGTTCTATGCCTTGTCGCTGCCGCTGTTGAAGGTCGGCGTGCCCGTCGAAATCGCACAACTGGAGAATACGATTCACTCCGGCAGCCTTGACCGCTACAAAGTGCTTCTCCTCACCTACGAACATCAGAAGCCGTTGAAACCCGAGTACCACGCCGCCCTTGATGCGTGGGTGCGCGCCGGCGGATGCCTGATCGTCATCGACGATGGTTCAGACCCGTACCATCACGTCCGCGAGTGGTGGAACGATCAAGGCAAGACCGATGCAAAAGCTTACGACGATTTGTTCAGGCGGCTAGGCGTGACCGCAGCCGCGCGCACGGCCCCGGAAGCCGTGGAAGACGGTTTCGTTCGTGTTGTTGAAGAGCGCCCCCGCGACTTGCAGGAGTCCGTCCAAGGCGCGGAGAACGTGCGTCGTTGGGTCCGCGAGGTGCTCGAAGCCAAGGGTGAATCGCTGGAAACCCAAGTCTATCTGTGCGTACGCCGTGGACCTTACGTGATCGCTTCCGTGTTAGACGAAACACTGGTGGAAGATCCCGAGGTCCGATTTACCGGTCAGTACATTGACCTTTTCGATCCCGCACTCCCCGTCGTCCATGAGCGGGTACTCCGCGCGAACGAGCGAACCCTGCTCGTCGACGCGGATTGGATTCGGAGCCGGCAACGCAGCCCTGCCGTCCTCGCGGCCGCGGCCCGGGTCCGCGATGCGCGGGTGGAAGACGGCGCGTTCCGTTTTACCATGCGTGGTCCGTCGGGAACCACCGCCCGCGCTCGGGTGCTGTTGCCGGTCAAACCCGAGCAGGTGACCTTCGACCCGGACCCCGGGTACGAATATTCCTGGGATGCCGAATCCTCCACGCTCTTGCTCATGGGACCAAATGTAGCCCAACCCGTGCATGTGGCCATAGGACTCTAGGCTGTGCGTAGCGGATTTCATTGTGAATATCCTCGAAATTTGATAGAGTCCGAGGTTCAGGTAGTCCAGTTGGAGAGGCAGTACCATGATTGATGAGAAATACCTCCGGCTCATCGCCGACGAGGTTGAGGTTCAGGTGCAGCAGGCGGCCAAGGCGATCGAACTGCTTACCGGCGGCGCAACGATTCCGTTTATCGCGCGGTATCGCAAGGATGTCACTGGTGGGCTGCGGGAAGATCAGCTTGAGCGTATTGAGAAACGGAACGAGTATTTCGTGTCGTTGACAGCGCGCAAGTCCTATGTGCTCGAAACAATCGCCAAGCAGGGAAAGCTCACCGAAGAATTGCGAATCGCGATTGATAGATGCATGGACAAGACCGAGCTAGAAGATCTCTACCTTCCCTACAAAAAGGCGCGCCGTACCAAGGCTACCGTCGCCCGCGAAAAAGGACTGACGCCCCTCGCGGACTTCCTCTGGAGCCAGGAACTCGCCGAACAGTCCATTGAAGCAGTTGCAGCCACGTTTGCGAAACCGGAGAAGGCCGTGCCGTCCGCTGAAGACGCGCTCGAAGGCGCCCGGCATATCCTGGCCGAACGAGTCTCCGTGGACCGGGATGCGCGCGAGTTCTTGCGCAATCACATGCTGAACTCGGGCGCTATCGCGGCCTACCCCACAAAGAACTGCGAAGGGAAGCACACCAAGTTCGAGGCCTACTACGAGTTCCGCGAACCCGTCGACAAAATCCCGTCCCACCGCTTTCTCGCCGTTCACCGCGGCGCCAAGGAAGGCTTTCTCCGGATGGAACTGGCCGTCGACGATGCCGCGCTGAAGTCGGAACTGGTGTCGCGCTACCTCAAGTCTGCGGATAGCCCATTTGCAGAACAGATTAAACTCGTAGTCGATGACGCCTACGATCGGCTGCTGCGGCCTGCCATCGAAAACGAAGTGATTGGCCACGTCCGCGACCGCGCCGACGAAGAAGCCATCCGGGTCTTTCGCGAAAACGCGCAGAACCTGCTGCTCTCCGCGCCGGCCGGCGCTTTGCGCGTGATCGGGGTCGATCCCGGCATGCGCACCGGGTGCAAACTCGCGGTAGTGGATTCGACTGGCCAATTCCTCGAGAGTGCCACGATTTACCCGACGCCACCGCAGAACGATGTGGAGAACGCGGAAAAAGTTCTCCTGGCGCTGTTGGAGAAGTACGACGCCAAAGCCGTGGCCATCGGCAACGGCACCGGGTCGCGAGAAGCCGCGCGATTCGTAAAACAGGCGCTCGCCAAGATCGGCGACAAGGGCGCGTTTCTCGTCCTGGTTAACGAGGCCGGTGCATCTGTCTACTCCGCATCCAAGATCGCGCGTGAAGAGTTTCCCGATCTCGATGTTACTGTGCGCGGAGCCATCTCCATCGCGCGCCGCCTTCAAGACCCCCTCGCTGAACTCGTCAAAATTGAGCCGAGACACATTGGTGTGGGTCAGTATCAGCACGATGTGAGCCAGAAGTCCCTGCGCGAAGGATTGCAGCGCACGGTCGAGTACTGTGTGAACCAGGTCGGCGTCGATCTCAACACCGCCTCCGCGCCCCTGCTCCGGTACATCAGCGGCATCCAGACGGACACCGCCACGAACATCATCGAATTTCGCACGAAATCGGGCGGCTTCAAGAGCCGAACTCAATTGATGGAAGTGAACGGTGTAGGTCCCCGCGTTTTTGAACAGTGCGCTGGGTTTTTGCGCGTGTCCGGCGGCGAAAACCCCTTGGACGCGACCGGCATCCACCCCGAAGCGTATCCGGTCGTCGAACGTATCGCGGAAGGACTGGGGATTCCAGTCCCGGAGCTGATCCGGAATTCCGACGGCCTCATCAAGATGGATCTCTCGAATTTCCAGACGGAAGTGATCGGCTCCATCACGCTCGACGACATCCGTCACGAACTCATGAAACCCGGCCGGGATCCGAGAACGGAGTTCCGCATTCCCAAGTTTCTCGATGGCGTGGATTCCGTGCAGGATCTCGAAGAAGGCATGGAGATCGAGGGTGTCGTGACGAACGTTACGGATTTCGGCGCCTTTGTCGATATCGGCGTTCACCAGGATGGGCTCGTCCATCTTTCCGAACTGGCCAACCGGTTCGTGCGCGATCCCCGCGACATCGTGAAAGTGGGCGAGATCGTCAAGGTCAAAGTTATCAAAGTCGACAAGGATCAGCCCCGTATCTCCCTGTCCATGAAAGCGCTGCTTCCCGCGGAGCCGAAGCCGGAACGACCGCGTCGTCCCGCACGGCCGCCGCGTACAGACGAAGCAGCCGCGTCCGATCGCAGACCCGAACAGGCCGACCGCAAGGACCGCGACCGCAGGCCGCGCAATGAGGATCGCGCCGGAGATGGCCGGCCTCGTTCCGCCCGTCCCGACAAGTCGCGCGACCGCGACCGTGATCGCGGGGAATCCCGCCAAGGCGGTCGCGGCGGCAAAGGCGGCAAACCGCGTCCGTCCGCGCCCCGTAACGTGGACGACGGCGCCTTGCACAACACGCAACTCGCCGATCAGTTGGCCGCGTTGCGCTCGATGCTTGGCTCCTCCTGAAGATGACCGCGATTCGCCCGTTGTGAGCGAATCGTCGAGCGCCGGCGAGATCTCCAACGGCGCGCTCTGGTGGGAAGGCTTCCGGTGTGGCCTGATCAATCTCGTTCGCTGCCGGTCTCGCTACGCGTTTCGGCAAAGCGCGCGACTGCTGCTGTGCCCCGTAGATCTCTGGCGATACCACGAGTTTCGCGCAGTGCTATCCGCATACCGCGGCGACTCGGATGTGCTCGATCTCGGCAGCCCGAAACTCCTCGCCCTATGTCTCGCGCGTCTGCATGGCGTGCCCGTCGTTGCGACCGACATCATCCCGGAAGTGGGGGAGGAGTGCGCCCTGTACGAACGCGCTGCCTGGCCAGGCGCGCTCGATGCGCGGCAGTGCGACGCCCGCGCCATGCCCTTCGACGCCGCGTCCTTTTCGTTCATCTACTCCGTGAGCGTTCTCGAGCACATCGCCGCCGACGGCGATACGGAGGCCGTTCGCGAGATCGCGCGCATGCTGGCGCCGGGCGGACGCGCGGTGATCACGGTTCCCCTGGTTCCCGAATACCACGAACGTTGGATTGACGCAGACCCCTACGGCCGGCAGGAACGCAACGAAGTGGGCAAGGTGTTTTTCAGCCGCTACTACGACTGGCAATCCCTGGAGGCGCGGATTATCCGTCCTTCCGGGTTGACTCTGATACAGTCCCGCGCCTGGCAAGAACGGCGCCCCGGCTGGTACGCGCGCTATTGCAGCCGCACCGCCAATCCGGCATTGCCAATCGCCATTCTCACGAAGGCCCTCGATCCGCGCTGGAGCGCGCGGGAATTAGAGCCCATCGACGAAACTCCAATAATTGCAGAAAGGCACGGCGTCGTCGCCCTGACCTTCGAGGAACCAACCGGGTGAGACTACGGAAATCTACCAGCGGATTTCCGGACGCGGTCGCCGTGGGCGCGCAGATCTTCGAGTTCCCGCGTGTTTAGTCCGCGCCACGCGGAAAGCACTTCCAGATCTTCCCGCAATTCGGCGCCGGTCTGCGGCGCCATAATGCCGACCGTGACATCGGGGTTCATGAGGACGAACCGGTACCAGTCCGGCGCTCGCGCCACGCAAAATCCCGTCGGGTCGTCCGGCGTCGCGTTCATCAATGCGCCCCAACGCAGTGCGGTGTACGCCACGACGGGAATCCCCCGTTTTCGCGTAACCGGATAAACGTCCTGCTCCGCGCCACGATGGGCCGCGTTATATCGCACCATGATCATGTCGACCTCGCCGCGCCCTGCAATCGACGCCGCAAGCGGGCGCTGGTGGCTCGTCAACCCGATCGACCGTACCGTCCCCGAAGCCTTGGCTTTCCTCAGTACTTCCGAGGCGCCACCGGCGCCGGCAATCTCCGCCCATTCATCCACATGCTCCACGTAGTAATACGTGAGCACGTCGACGTAATCCGTCCGAAGAGATTCCAGAATGGAATCGAACTCCCTACGCGCATCGTCCGCCGTGCGAGCAAGAAACTGGACCGCGACGAAGACGTCTTTGCGAGTTTTCCCCAAGGATCGAATCGCCTCGACCAGCCCATCGTCGTGCCCCACGCCGCACCAATTGAGGTAATTGACGCCCTGCTCGATGGCGAGTGCGATATCATCAGGCGTCAGTTCGCTGCCGCCGCGCGTTGCCAACCCGGCGCGGCACACGCAGCCAAGATTCGGGAAATCGGTCCAACGCGCGGGCATCCCGGCGTCCGTCACATCCTCCACCCTCAAGTTCCCTCGTCTGGCGAATTGGGCGAGGGTTTCCCAAGCGCTCGCGCCGCATCGCGAAGGTTCGCGTTCGCGTCCGAGTTGTCGGGGTTCAATTGCACGGCCCGCG
>JAHDWY010000151.1 GCA_023384315.1 Candidatus Hydrogenedentota bacterium
GTGATCGGTCAGTTCGCCCAAGACTTCTGGGCGGACGAACGAATGGCGCGCTACGTCGGCATTCGTCTTGTGCAGCACAACCACTGGTCGGGGCAACTTACGGCCAAGCGCAAGAATGGAACTCACTTCGAGGTCCATCTCGCGGCGACGCGCGTTCTGGACGCCGACGGTTCGCCGCTCTGCTTCATGGTTTCGTGTATCGACATTTCGGAACAGACGCGGATTGAAGAAGAGCTTCGCAAGCGCATTGAGACCGAGCGGCTGATCGTTCGTATCTCGACGCAACTCGTGAGCCGCATGGCCCACGATTTAGACACTTCGATCACTGCCGCACTTGCCGGCCTCGGCACGTTTGCCGATGCGGCGTGCGCGGTGCTTATACTTGCGGATTTGCCCCGTGGTCTCGTAAAGCACGTCTTCGAATGGTGGAATACCCCGACTCCTCCCGTCTTTCATCCGCTCGTTGGCAGCTCTGTTGAGCAGTACCGGTTTCTTGTCGATCGCCTTGGAGATGGACGGACGGTGACGTTTTGCGGGCTTCCGGACGACGTGCAGAATGCGCCCGGAGTGGTCATCAATCTCGATTTCATGCGAGAAGGCAATGTGCTCGTTGCACCTGTGAGACACAATGAAGAGACCATCGGCGTATTCGCGCTGTGGTCGGAGGACGAGACCCGTCAGTGGAGCGAACATATCGAGAACGCCGTGCGAATCGTCGGTGAGATCATCGCCAACGTCGTAAGCCGGCGAAATGCCGAGAAAGAAGTGCTACGAAGGGTCGAGTTCGAACGTATCGTGACCGCCGTATCCAGCCAGTTCATCGGCGTGGCGCCTGACGAAATTGATGACGCAGTCGAGTCGGCGCTGCGGACCGTTGGTGAGTTCCTCCGGGTGGATCGATGCTACCTGAACTGGATCTCCGACGAGACGGGAACACTGATCGACTCTTTCGAATGGTGTGCGGAAGGAATACAGTCCTTTAAGAGCGTCATCTCCGACGTGATCCTGGTGGAGGAGTTTCCCTGGGCAGTCGGCCAATTCGGGCAAGGCAATCCTCTCGTGCTTCATACGCTCGACGACCTTCCGGACGTCGCCGGCCGGGAACGCCGGTTGATGGAGAATCAACACATCCGATCCCTCCTGAACGTGCCCATCATGGTCAGCCGGCGACTCATTGGTATCTTCGGGTTTGAAACGGTCTCTCGCGTGCAGCCTTGGTCGGATGACGACGTCGTCATGGCGACCATCATCGGCCAGGTCTTCGGGAACGCCATGCTCCGCAAGGAAGCGGAAAGCGAGCGGCAGCACCTGGAAGCGCAGGTGCAGCATGCCCAGAAGCTGGAGAGCCTCGGCGTTCTGGCCGGCGGGATCGCCCATGACTTTAACAACCTTCTGATGGGTATCATCGGCAACGCGGGGCTTGCCATGCTCGAATTACCGGCAGACTCCACGGTACGGGAGTGTATCGTTCACATCGAGCAGGCGGCTCACCATGCCGCGGAACTGACTACTCAGCTTCTCGCGTATTCCGGCAAGGGATCGTTCAGTTTCCGCCCGGTCGATCTCACCCGCGTAGTGGAGGAGATGATGCATCTCATCGAGGCGGCCATTTCCAAGCGTGCGTTTCTCAACGTTCGTTTGAATCACGACCTTCCCGAAATCGAGGGCGACTCCGGACAGTTGCGGCAGGTCATCCTCAATCTTGTGACCAATGCGTCGGACGCGGTCGAGGCCACCGGAGGAAACATCCGCGTTACGACGGGGGTGATGAAGGCCGACGCCGCATACCTCGGCACGACGTACATACAGGATGACTTCCAAGAGGGCCAGTACGTGTTCATCGAGGTGGCTGACACCGGATGTGGAATGGAACCGCAGATTCAGAGCCGCATTTTCGATCCCTTTTTCAGCACAAAGTTCCCGGGTCGAGGTCTCGGCCTGGCCGCAGTGCTCGGCATCGCCCGGGCGCACCGATCGGCCATCAAAGTGGACAGCACCTTGGGCGAGGGCACGGTCATTCGGGTTCTGTTCCCCTGCCATGCCGCGACGGAAGTTCCCCGCGAGACGACGGACAATATTGAGTACGAAGTGGGCGGGAGCGTCGTCCTCGTTGTCGACGACGAACCGGTGGTGCGCCGCATCGCGCGCCTGACTCTCGAGCGCTTCGGTTACGAGGTTCTCCTGGCGGAGGACGGCCGGGAAGCGGTCGAGGTTCTCGCGGCCAACCAGGGGTCCATCGATTGCATACTACTCGACATGACGATGCCAGTCATGGACGGTGCGGAAGCTTACGCCGAGATTCGCAAACGTGATCCGAAGGTGCCGGTCATACTTTCGAGCGGGTATTCGGAGATTGAAGCTTCCGACCGGTACAACGAACTTAAAGTGCTTCCGTTTATCCAAAAGCCGTACACAACGATTGCATTGATCGAGATGGTTAGCCGCGTCGTGCGGGAACGCACTGCAAACACCTGATCGGCGTCACGGGGCCCGATCCTGGAGTTGGCGCAGCCGCTCGAGCGTCTGATTGATCTGCTCGATGTGGGTGAGATGGCCGGAATCCTGGTATTGATCCCGTATCCGAATGAACCGTGTATCCCTTGCTTTGAAGGCCTCGATGACATCCGGATCGAAGTGCGTTCCGGCAGCTTCCAGGATGATGTCGCGCGATTTCTCGTGAGAAAACGGTTCCTTGTACGGTCGTTTAGACGTGAGCGCGTCATAGGCGTCTCCCAACGCCACGATCCGCGCCGGTAAGGGAATGTCCTCTCCTTTCAACCCATAGGGATACCCGTTTCCGTCCCACTTTTCATGATGGTAGTACGCGATATCGCGGCCCATGGTCAGGAAGGAATTGCCTCCGGCTTCTTCATCGGCCGCCTTGAGCGTGTCGCCACCCACAAGCGTGTGGGTCTTCATGATGTCGAACTCTTCCGGACTTAGTTTTCCGGGCTTCAAGAGAATTTGGTCGGGTATGCCCACTTTGCCGATATCGTGAAGCGGGCTCGAATAGTAGAGGATCTCGACAAACCCGCTATCGATGATTCCGTCATACTTGGTCCAAGACCCCATTTCGATCGCGATTTCGCGAACGTACCGCCGCATCCGCTCGAGATGTTCTCCGGTTTCCGGATCGCGCGATTCGGCCAGGCGCGCCATCGAAAACATGGTGACCTGTTGAGTCCGCTCCAACTGCGCCGTGCGCTCCCGGACCCGTTCCTCCAGCGCCAGGTTGTCGTCTTCGAGCCGCCGCTGGTACTTGATGATCTGGTCTTGAAGCGCCTTGGATTTCACGGAGGATCGGATGCGCGCGTCAAGCAGTACGGGGTCGATGGGCCGAATGAGGAAATCGTCGACGCCAGCTTCCAGTGCGCGGATGTTGGCGTCGTGCTCGGCCACGCCCGTAATGATGATGATGGGAATGTGCCGGGTGCTCAGGTCGCGCTTGAGCCGGTCGCAGACCTCGAATCCATTCATGTCGGGCATAATCAAGTCGAGGAGAATTACGTCTGGCGGGTCCGTAGCGACCACTTCCAAAGCCGCGACGCCCCCTAGGGCTTCAGCGATGGTGTAGCCCTTCGGCGCGAGCAGCCGCCGCATCAGCGAGATGTTCTCCGGCATGTCGTCGACGACCAGGATCACCGGCTTGTCGCGACTGAAACCGGCGCTTGGCGTATTCAAGGAAGCCATTGCCACCCCGCGCAATAAGAACCCCTGTACCGCATAAGATACATGGTGTACCCTTTCTTCCAGGTCAGCGTACCCGAATGCCCCGGCGAGAAGTGCCTCTGCCGGAACCTTGGCCAATCGTACCACAGGCATTTGCCACCCGTCTACCGGGGGCGTTTTGTTTTCAAGGACTTATGATTGCGTCACAAGGGCGCGTCACAGGTGCGTCACAAAATGAGAGTGGCCTATGCATGAGCGTCTGGAAGCGCTGGAAAGGCCGAAGGCGGCGGCTCGTGAGAAGGCTGGTAAGAGCGCAGACGGCAAAGCCGGTGGCAGGGGAAAGAAAAAACCCACGTCTAATTTAGACAAGGGTTTTGACAAGCCGCAACGCACCGACGTGAAAGTCGCTGAAGCCGTCGGCATGAAGAAAGACACCTACCGCAAGGTGGCGCAACCTGAACCGGATCGCGGGCGGGGTGCCATCGTTTTGTTACCTATTGTCACGTTTCGTAACGTAACTGTACTCCGCAAATATTACGTTGACAGCCGCGGCGGTCCGTGGTAGCGTGGGAAAACAAACCACGGGAGGATCGGACGATGGACGAAAGATTCTGGAACGCAATGGAGACATTCTTGCGGCGGGTAATGCGTGAACACCCCGAGCTTGCGCAGAAGTGGGCCGACGCGGCATAACACCGGCACCTTGAGGATTGGGCGCGGTCCGTGGGGCAACCTGCGGGCCGTTTTCTTTCCCGACGAGGCGAACGCGAAGCGCAGCGCGGCTCAAAAGGGCGTACCAAAAGTTGAGGCAACAGAACGTGCGCGAACACAATGTTCACGCAAGTCCGAGACTCCAGAACGCCAAGCCAAAGCGGCCGCCAGTAAGACGAACCCCGGCGCGGTGCAACGGGGCGGGTATATCTACAACGGTATTGCGGATATTCGGTAGACGTGCTACGATATGACTTAGAGTTGAATGGGCCGGGGATAGGAGGCATCCGAAAGCGGCAACCGTGGCCGTTTCCCCGGCACTCTTTACCACGGGCAAGAAACGGACTTGCACCATGCCGAAGAAACAAGCCCAACAGCGGGCAGTAGACGCGGACACCCCCGACGGAACTATCAGGATCACGTCTGCCATGCCGGGCGTGATGTTGGCTCAGGTAGAAGCCAAGCTAACAAGCCTAGAACGCGATGCCCGAACGATCCTTGAGCGAACGACCGAGATAGATGTTTCCGTCGATGCGAAGTTGGTGAAACGAAGCACAGCGGCGGGCACGAATAAATCACGGTATGTCGCTATGACAGTACTTGCGGAAACCTGCGCACTACGGCAATACATAAAGCAACGCGACATAGCAAACATAATTGACCGTGCCTTTCGACTTGGCCAAGCGGAACAGGAACTCCGGATCGTCAAACATCTGCCCGAATTGCGGCAAGGTCAAAAAACGCTCTCGGGACTGTCTAACAGTAGAAACAAATCCGCGAAGCACGACGCGATCCGTGAACGTGCCGGAGAACTACGGCGGGAATTTCCATCCTATACCCCCCATCGTATCGCGGGGATAATTCGCGACGAGCACCCCGGAAAGACAGGTTACGGGCTGTCCAGTATCAAGCTGCGAATCCGCGACCTTTGGCCGGTCCGCACTGATAGCAAATAGGACTTTCACCCCGCGCGATCCCTTATTTTTCACCCTTCCCGATCATTTTGTTGTCAATTTGGACCAAACTGACAACTATCCTACCCTTGTAGTGTATTGTAAATCTGCGCATTCTCCGGTAAAATACAGTTACAGCGTTCAACTGGAGAATATGCGATGCCAGACATTCAGACCGAAACGAAGTCGGATTACTCGATAAGCGACCTTGTCAAAATCCTTGGCGTGTGTGACAGGACCGTCCGCGAGTTGGTACGACGCGGTGCGCTACCAGGCATCTATCGCGTGATGGGACAATGGCGAATTAGGCGCGAAGCATTTGACGCATGGCGCGAATCGGGCGGCTCGAAGTGAACGGCGTCGCCACACAGCGGCGCAACGGCCACGCCCCTAGTGAAGCGACAATCGCGGCGTGTCGATCCCTACTTGGAAACGCAATCAAGGGCGATGCCGATGCGGCGCGGGAACTCGCCAATGTACCGCTAGGGGCATGGCCGGACACACTCTATCGCGAGACTGCTCGAATCATTGTCGATCTGACTCGTAACGGCAATCCGTTGGAACTTCCTGTCCTTTTCGGGCGGTTGACGGCGCTGGAGATTTCCCCGGCGGACGTGTCTGCTATTGCGGATGCTCCCCCGACGTGCCAGCCGTGGACCTTGGCGGCACTCATTGCCGACGAGTATCGCGAATCCCAAGCACGGCGATTTCACGAGATGCGGGCGCGGGGCGATATCACGGCGGATGAACTCCGGCAATGCCTTGGCGATCTGGATGCGGATACCACGGTAGACCGTGCTGTGAATCGGACCCCGGTTGATACCGCGCGTTGGTTCAGCGAATCACCCAAACCAATTGACTGCCTTTTCGAGAACATGATCCCGCGCGGGGAACTCGTGCTCTATGTCGCCCCTGGCGGGCGCGGGAAAAGCCTGCAAGCGGCGGTACTCATTGCGAGCGCTGCAACGGGCCGGACCTTGTATCCGTCATTCGTGCCGGACGGACTGTCCCGCGTGCTCTGGTGGTCTTCCGAAGACAACGAGCGGGAACTCCACCGGCGCATGTCCCGTATTGCAGATGCCTTTGAATTCTCGCCCGAGGATTGCGAGCGGTTTACAGATAACGTCCGCGTATACGCTACTCACGGCAAACCGTTAGTTAACCCCGAAGGAAAGCCGACGACGGAATACCGTTGGCTTGTTGAGCAAGTGCGGGCGTTCAAGCCTCACTTCGTCGTGCTCGATCCTATGCTGCATTTCAACGGCGTGGATGAAAACGACAACCCGCTTATGGCCGTGTTCATGGACCGGCTTATCAGCTTGATCGACGTGAGCGGCGTAGATGCGACCGTCATGGTTTTGCACCATACCTCAAAGGTGAACGAGGACGAGGACACCTCCGCATCCGCGCGTGGGGCGAGTAGTGTCCGCGACCATGCCCGCATGGTGTTCAAGCTGTCAAAGCTGTCTACTGCGGAGTGCAACACCTTCGGCGTTGTGAATCCGAAGCTATTCGGCAAGTTGAGCGTGCCTAAAGTGAACCACTTACCCGCATTCGACAAGCCGATCTATTTTGAGAATCGCGACGGCGTCTGGATTGAGATCGACCTTATGCAACGCCGCGAAGAAACCGAACGGGCCGGACGGCAAAACCTCGTGCAATCCGTGGTCGATGCGATTGCCGACAACCCCGAGAACTTGACGGTCTACCAAATTTGGCACGAGCCCAAGGGCAAGACAATCCGGGATGCTGTCCAAAACGTTATCGGCAAGGCATCCCGAAACGATATCCGGCTGGCAATTCAGGACGCTTTAGACGTGGGGCGTTTGAATGGTGAACCGGCGGAATTCGACGGGCGAAATGGGGGCACTAAGGCCATTATCCCGCGTTCAATCACCCAATCGCCCGACAATCGCCCGAACACCCTGGCGAATGAGGTAAATCCATGATACACAAGGATCGCCAAGTCAATCGCCCAATCGCCCGCGAGGTGCAAAATTGGCGAGTGTGTAACCCATTGCAAATGCAGGTAGTTACCATTCGCCCGAAATCGCCCCCTAAAGGGGGAGAGAAAACGGGCGATTGGAGTCGCCCCGTTCTCTCCACCCCTACGGGTTTTAGGCGCGGCGGACCTATCGAGAGCGTTGGACAGATACTCCCGCGCGTTGTCGGCAACCTTGGGATGGAAACGCGGAAGGAGTCGGCAGCATGAGTTTACCGGAAGTCAAAGGATTACTCACCGACGCGGGCTTGGCCGACGTTGCACAGGCGTGCGGGTTGCTCATTCAGTACCAAGACGCAAGCATGACGGCGGCATTCAATAGCAAGACTGTCACACCCGAGGGCGCACAGCATGGCGATCAAGTAATGGCGTTCCTATACCGCACACGTCAATGGGCAGCGTCCGTGCTCAGTGAACGGCTGGGGCACACGGTATCAACGGACGTTCAACGGCGGGATGCTGATTACTTCATGCAGGATGACAACCTCGCGGCGCTTATCGCGGCGTGCAACGTCATGATTGGCTACATCGACGTGGCCACGGCGAACGCGGACGAACTGGAAGCGTTGAACCCCGGACACATCGAGGCAAGCGACGAACTCTTAGGCTGGATTTACGGCACACGGCAAGCGGCAGAGAATATGCTCGCCGAGCGCATAGACATACAGGAGCGTAACTAATGGCGGCACAGGCACATAGGGGTAGGGGGCTGATTTTCTACAGAACGCCCCTTGTGTACCGTGTGCCTACCGTCGCGCGTGTGGCCGCAAAAAATCAACCTTTGGAAAAGTGCTTTGCACTGTAAACCGGCGAATAGCGGAGAGGAAAAGTAGGCGTGGCTAACATCGCAACATTGGCAGTCCAGTTGACAGCGAAAACCGGACGTTTCTCTAGTGGCATGAAGAATGCGACGAAAGACGTGTCCATATTTTCCAAGGCGACGAGTCTGGTATCGGGCCGGTTGCTCGCCATGGCGGGTAGTGCGGCGGCGGCGGGCGCGGCATACCTCGGGGCGCGGGCCACAATGCGGCGGCTCTCTGAGAGCATGGAGGAAATAGACAAACTCGCCAAGACTTCCGATGCACTCGGAATTCAAATGCAACACCTGACCCGGTTGGAGCACGCCGGAAACCTTGCGGGCTTGACCTTGGAGGACTTGACCAATTCCCTGCGCTACATGGAGCGCAACGTTGCCGACGCATTCCAGGGCGTAGGCGAAGCACAAGGCGCGTTGAAGCTGTTGAACCTGAGCGCCGCAGGACTCATGCGGTTACCCGTGGAAAACCAGCTTACG
>JAHDWY010000152.1 GCA_023384315.1 Candidatus Hydrogenedentota bacterium
ACGGTGTCGAAGACGCGGCGGCGTATGAGGCGGAAATCGCAATCCGTATCGCGAATCTTCAGGCCGAAGGCGATTCGCACCAGCCAGTGGTAGATCCGGCCGATGACGATGCGGTGCAGGGGATCGTGGCGCTGAATCTTGTAACCCTGCACGATATCGACATCGGGTCCGGCCTTCTCCAGCAGGAGTTCCAGTTCCCGGACGTCGTATTGGGCGTCGCCGTCGGTGTAGAAGATCCACTCCTTCGACCCCGACGCGAATCCGGTGCGCAATGCGCCGCCGTAGCCGCGGTTGTTATCGTGGCATACCACATTCACCTGGGGAAATCGTGCTTCGATCTCCTTCAACAACTCCTTGGTGTGGGCGTTGCTGCCATCGTCGACGATGGTGAAGTCGTAATCGATCCCCAGCCGCTCCGCCGTTTGGATCGTGAAGAGCACCATGCTACCCATCGTGCCCCAGTCTTGATAACAGGGATAAAAGATGGAGACCGACGGCCGCGGTTCGTGTGTCTGATTCGGGTTGGTCATCGTTTCCCTTTGACGACGGCGTAACGGCCGAACCGTTCGACCGTATCGACGCTATTCAATAGCATTTCCTGACTGACCGCGTCCACGATCACCAGAGGCG
The DNA here is from genome assembly GCA_023384315.1 of Candidatus Hydrogenedentota bacterium. Classification (GTDB taxonomy): domain Bacteria; phylum Hydrogenedentota; class Hydrogenedentia; order Hydrogenedentales; family SLHB01; genus JAHDWY01. Next base: position 631 of record JAHDWY010000152.1, read on the forward strand.
CGTTGGCGACGGCCTCGGGCTGCGCGGGGATGCGCTCAACGTAGCGGCCGGCGAGGAAGTTCAAGGTGCGCTCGACGGGGTAGAAGGTGGTCGATAGTTCCTGGTGCGGAGGGAGCGATTCAACGTAGTGGGTCAAAGCGTATTCGTCCGCCATATCGTTTCGCCGGTAAATTCCGGATAGCTCGGCCCATGCGTTGAATGCGTAGGGCGCCAACACGGGAATAGCGATGAGCGTGCAGGCGATGCGCGTGGTCTGTTTACCGGAATTCCATGCCCCGCGAACGAGGAGCCAGGCGAGGGGGCCGGTGAATACGGCGACGATGACGATGGCGTACCAAAGGTAGCGGGGGATGTTGCCGGTTGTGAAGAAGACCCACCAGTAGGCGATGAAGGGCGCGAAGAAGAACAGCACGGCTGCCGCGGGATCGTAGCGCCGGTAAAAGACGACCGGAGCCGCGGCGATCATGGCAGCGATGGCGACGAGGACGGTCACGCCGTGACGCACGAGGAAGCCGAGGGTGCGCGGCAAGGGGTCGAACCCGAACATGAGGTTGTGCTTGTACATGCTCAGATGTCCGGCGGTCACATCGGAGCCGTCGGGACGGTAGGCGTTCTGTATAGCGAGCCACCCGATGAGGATGGCCGACGCGCAGACTGCGGGTACGAGCAGATGAATCAGCGTTAGTTTTCGGAACGTGAGCCGGTCATAGACCAGTACGCCCAGGAAGGCCCAGAAGGCGATCACCGCGAAGTATTTTGTGAGGATCATGAATCCGAAGCAGCATCCAGCCAGCAATGCGTTGAGAAAGGCGAATCGTCCGTTCACGGATTCCCGCCACAGCAACAAGCCAAGCACCAGGAAAAAGAGGGCCGGTACTTCGCCGTAAAGCGAGCGGGCCAGGTAGGCGGAGCCCAGGGCGGCCGTGGCGAGAAGCATGGCCGCGATTCCGGCGGATGCGCCGAAAAGCGGCACTACGATACCGTATAGTGCAATGCACAGCGTGACGAAGTACAGGGCCATGACCAGACGTCCGTACAGTAGATTCGTATCACCGAATCGCAGTGTGATGGCCACGGGCACGATCACCGGCGGGCCCACCGAATCGTAGTCGTCGAACCATTCGAATCCGGCCTGTGGATGGCCGGAACCGTAGACGCCGAATTCGGCCAAGTTGCGGGCGACGATGAGGTGGTGAGATTCGTCCGGTTCGATGTGGGGATAGGTGCCGAGAAACGGAATTGCGACCAGGGCGATGAGCACTAGACAGGCAATAGCAGCCCAGGTCTGACGCATCTTGACCGGGGAATCCGCCGTTTCCCGTGGGTCGTGGATCGAGGGCCAGATGCCGTGCTGGATGCGTAACCATCGGAAGGAGACCAAGGCCAATAAGCCGAAGAGCAAACCTTTGACGAACAACTTCGTCATGAAGTGGGGATCGTTCGGCTCGTCCCAGGTGAGGATTGCAATCCAGAGGGCGAATGACGACACGGACGTAAAACCGGAACAGATGAAGGTTGTTATCCAGAAGAGGGTCTTGAGGAGCCAGCGGATGCGTGGCGTCCGGGATGGCACGGCGCTGCCTGCTGTTTGTTCCAAGCCTTCCACTTCATCCACGTCGTCGCGTCCCCACCCTGCCGCTTCGTTATTCGCTTTGCCCGGGTAGAGTATATCGACGTGCTCGAATACGGACAAGCGGCGCGTTGCGAAGATGGACCCCCGCGTTCGCGAGGGTGATGGGGAGGGGGGGCGTCTGAGCGCGAGCGGGGTCTGTAAAGTCAGCGGGGGTTAGTCGGCTTAGTGGACGGACAATCACGCGGGCACCTGTGAGTTGTGCGGTTCGCGCTGACTTGGTATCGTGTGGTTTTCCGTAGAGCGAGAGGAGTACAACCGTGCCGGAAAAGGGCCTGTTTCTACAAAATGTCATTGCCGTCGTGTGGGATTTCGACCGCACGCTTTCCCCCTATTACATGCAGAAGCCGTTGTTCGATGCTTTCGACATCGACGAGGACATGTTCTGGCGCGAAGTGAACGCGCTGCCGGATTACTACAAGCGCGCGGGCATTACCGTGCAGCGGGACACCTGCTACCTCGGCCACATGCTCTCCTACGTGCGGGAAGGGCGTATGCCGGGATTGACCAATGCCAAGCTTCGAGAGCTTGGCGGGAACCTGGTTTTTTATCCAGGCATTCCGGAACTCTTCGAGTTGTTGCGTGGCGTTTTATTGGACCCGCGGTACGTGGAAAGCGATCTGCGGTTGGAGCACTACGTGGTCAGCACGGGCCTCGCGGAGATGATTCGCGGATCGGAAATTGCTCCGCATCTCGCCGGGATCTATGCGTCCGAGTTTGTTGAGGAACCAGCGAAACCCGGTGCGAACCTCTCCGGTAAACCGGGAATGGGTCCCATCAGCCAGATTGCGGGATTTCTCGACAACACGACGAAAACACGCGCTCTGTTTGAAATCAACAAGGGTGTGAATAAGGAACACAGCATCTCCGTGAACGACAGCATTCCGGAGGACGAGCGGCGTGTGCCGTTCAAGAACATGATCTATATCGCCGACGGCCCGAGCGACATCCCGTCTTTTTCGGTGGTGAAGAAGCATGGGGGACAGACCTGCGCGGTCTACGAGGCGGGGTCCAAGGCGAGTTTCGACCAGGCCCTGTCATTGCAGGAGAACGGGCGGGTCGCATTTATCGGCGAGGCGGATTACCGCGAAGAAAAGCCCACGTATATGTGGCTGCAACGGCAGGTGTCGCGCATGGCCGAACGCATGGTCGCCGAACGGAAGAAAACCTTCCAGAGCAAGGTGGGCCGTGGGCCCAATCATCTGTCCGACGCGGAGTAACCGTTCAGGCGGATGGTTACACCTCCGTGAGTCGGCCTTTGTTCATGTGATCTCTCAGACGCTCGAGTGGCCACTCCTCGAGCGCGTCGATGACGAGTCGGGCATGGTCCAGGTTGAGCAGGCCCGTGACGGGATTGGGAACCGCGACGCTGTAGATGCCCGCGCAGTTGGCGGCGAGAATGCCGTTCGGCGAGTCTTCCAGCACGATCGCCTCCGAAGGCGCTATGGCCAGATCGCGGAGCACCGCATGGAAAAGATCGGGTGCAGGCTTTCCTTGCAGGCCGCTTTCATAACAGCGGATGCAATCGAACATGGCACGCAAATCGAACCGATCCAGGTGTCCTTCCACCCAGTCCCGCGTGGCGCTGGATGCGACGGCCATTGACACTCCCTGGTCTGCGCAGTCGGTCATCAAGGATTCGATACCCGAACGTAAGGGCTGTTCGCTGACCAAGTTCAGAAAGCGAAGCCTGCGCCTCGCTTCGATCTCGGTCCGATCTACAGTCTCCTCCAAGAGCCGTTCCAGGAAGTCCACGGGATCAAATAAACCGGCGGGCGCGCCGATGCAATCCGCCCACACGGAGAGGGGCAACTCGACCCCAAACTCCGCGTACACTTCCTGCCACGATTCATAATCGGGTGTTTCGGTGTCGAGGATGAGTCCGTCGAAATCGAAGATGACCAGCTTCATACTTCCGGTTACTTAGATTGAAGGTTCGCGCGTGCAGATGACCATCGCGCCGATGATGCCGGGGATCCATCCGAGCAGCGTCAGCACGACGACCAGGATAATGGAACCGCACCCCTTATCGTACACAGCAAGCGGCGGGAACAGAATGCAGACAATGGCTCGTAGAACGCTCATGTTGGTTCAGTCCTCCCGTAGATTAAGTATTAGCGAACTCGTTACATCCCCCTTCAAAGGGGGAATGGGCTGCAATGCTTCGCATTGGGTCTTCAAATCGGAGGGAACTACGGTGCGGTATGAGTATTCGCAGTAAGCGATCGACCGCACCGGTAGGCAATTCCCCCTTTGAAGGGGGATCAAGGGGGATGTTCTTCGACTTAAACAGAGATCACCGTGTTGATTCAATTTTCCGCTTCGGCTCCACCGAAATCACCTTTATGCGCCGCGAAGGTCTGTGATATCCGTTTCATACCCTTCGATGCGGTTTCCCTCGATTGTATTGTCGCCGGCTTCTGCGCCGATTCGGATCGCGATGCGCGATGCAGGACCGCGCGTTTCGCGGATCTCGTTTCGCGCGATGGTGTTGCCCCTAGTAACACCCTGGATGTCCACTCCAATTCCTTCTTCTGCGCCGCTGTCCACGATCCGGTTGTTTTCAACAGTATTCCCGGTGGCGGTGTAGCCCTCGCCGCGTTCGGGCCGGAACAAGACGCCGCACACGCCACTGCGGATGACGTCGTTGTCGCGCACGATGTTTTCGTTGTCCCGATGGCCAATGGAGATGCCGGCGGTGGCGATGTCGGAGATGGCATTCTTCTCGGCGAGGCCGTACTTCACGCCCCAGCAGAAGAAGATGCCGATGTTGTTGCGTTCGATCCGGTTGTTCCGGATGAGGGGACGTTGCGATCCCGAGCCGGGGTGCATGCCAAGGTCGGCGTTGTCGTGGCTGTGGCAGTTCTCGACCAGCACGTCGTGACAGATCTGCCAACTGAACCCGTCGCCGTTGTAGTTGCGCGAGGTCACGCCGCGAAAGACGAGTTGACTGCAATCCTGCATCCAGATGCCGCCGGCGTAGTTGCCGTTGAGGTTTGGGTTGTTCGCGCGGTTGCCGTCCAACGCGATGTCTTCGATGGCGATATTGGATGCATATTCGGCTGTGAGGAGCGGGAAAAGGGATGACACCGTAGGTGTTGTATCCATCCAGAAGTTCTCGCGCAGGGCTTTGTCGAGTTTGAATCGGTTTCCGCTGCGCGCTACGAGCGTGCGTTTGACCACTTGCTGCCCGCCGTGGTGCGGGTTCTTGCACTGGAGACAGATGCCGTCGCCAACCTCGAATCCCGATGCGTCAGAGAGGGTGATCTCCTGGTCGTACCAGTCGGAGTCCTCGGCGATGGTGGTTTCCACGCAGGGTTCCTTCACGAGGATCGAATCCAGTCCGCTCCCAAGGATTCGAATGCCGGATGGAACGTACACCGCGTTCCGCATGCGGTACTCGCCGGGTAGGACGTGCACCGTTCCGCCGCCCATCCGCGCCACGTAATCCACCGCCGCCTGGATGACCTTGTCCGAGGCGCCGACGAGATCGGCTTTATCCGGACCGACCGTGATGGTCAGGCGCTGCTCCCAATCCGGTTCCACAGCCGCGTCGCCGGAGGTGGCCCGGGGACGCGTCACTTCCGGCAGGTCAGCGGCGCTTGCCAATCCGGCCCACGCCACGCCCGCGGTAATGCCGGAGAGCGTGCGAAGCATGTCGCGACGGGTAAGTTCGTTTTGCGGATGATGCATGTCGGTTTCCTCGAGGTTCAATGCGGAATGATACCGCATGAGCATAGCGGATCATGCTGCTCTATGCTAAAATCATGAGTACAATCGGTACAGGTTGTTTGGAGGAATCCATGGCTTCGCTGAAATATGTGTATTGGGAAGACGCGAATATGTGGTTGGGGTATCTCGAAGAGTATCCCGATTATATGACCCAGGGCGAGAGCCTCGAGGAGCTGCGGGAGAATCTCCGAGACATCTATAAAGATCTGTCCAGCGGTGAGATTCCGGGTGTGCGGCGCGTAGCGGAACTCCAGGTTCCATGAAGCGTGTAGACCTCGTGAAGCAGCTCCAGGATATGAACTGTGAGTTGATTCGTCATGGTGGACGGCACGATTGGTATCAAAATCCGCGCACTGGCGCCTGTCAGCCAGTCCCCCGTCATCGGGAAACTAATGAGAATCTCGCCAAACAGATTCTTCGGCGTCTACGTGACTGAGTATCGTCATCTTCGGGCATTTAGCTCTCTACGTTTAAAAACCCTCCCCTTGATGCTCTAGCCTCCATAGCCTTCGAATGAACTCGCCTCGACTTGGCGCTTCGCCTGTAATCTCCACATTGAGACCATTCTCTCTGGCCAGCGCAATCCAAGCTTCGCGTAGGCGTTCCTCCAAGGGCGCATCCAGATCTACCGCATGGCGGGGGAACGCGGCGTAGTATTGCCCGATGACCGGTTCGCCGCGTTGCCCGTATTTGAAGGTCTCGCCTTCGTCGGGCTGGTCCAGCGCGATGAAACCGCCGAGGCTGCCCCACCATTGCACGGCGGCGAAGTCGGGAGAATCCTCCGGGACGTCCGACGTGTAGATGGTCGCGGCGCCGGCTTGGTGCAAGCGTTCGCGAATGGCCGCGGGCGGCACGTCCGGTAGCGTCTTGTCCAATTCCAGTGCGAGGCCGATTGCTTCGCCGGCGGCCTGGCCCAGGGACATCCAGATGGGCTCCAGGCGAAGCGCGCAGAAGCCGACATGCGACGCCGAGCAGGCGACCGGCACGGCGAGGTTGTCCAAGTTGATGGGAAGTATCGTGCCGTACGGAATTTGGTAAGGCGCGGTGCCCTTGTAAAACTCGCCCGTATGCTCGCCGCCGTAGCGCGGGCCTTCGTGATCCGTGCCGTGGCAGTTCAAGCCGTACTCGCCCATGGCGATGGCGTCGGGTTGAAACACGGCGCGCGCGCCCTCGCTACCCGGCGCGCGATCTGTGTCGCGTTGGATGAACACATGGCGGCCAAGCATGCGGCGCGCCTCGCGCACGTAGAGTTGCTCGGGCAGATGCTGATTGTCCACGTATTCGTCGCGGCAGAAACCCCATTGTCGCGCCTCCTCGCGGAAATGCGCAGGTACGGCCTCGTCGTGTTGCAGGAAGTACAGCATGCCAACGTTGTGCCGGACGTGCTCCGCGAAGATGGCGTCCCGCGTTGCGGCGTCGCCCTCTGGCCAGGCGTTGTTGATGTCCGGCAGGGAGAGCCGCACGACGCCGCGCGACACGTCGTTGATGTCGCGCTTGCCGTTGGGGAGTCTCGGCGTCTGGCGCTTGTAGATGCCGCCCGGCATGTCGTCAAAGGCATCGCCGAAGACGCGCTCGATGCGGCCGTCTTCCAGCAGGGGGAGCAGCGCCAGGTAGTCTTCGCGATTGTAGCCTTCCGGCATGGGCACGGGCGCGCGGTTTTCCGGCACGTCCGTCATGGTGAGGCGGAAGTTGTAGCCCTGCACCTGGCGGTCGGTCTCCGGCGGCGCGAGCGATTCGTCGTAGTCGTCGCGGGCTTCGCGCCCCACGCGGTACGGGACGCCAGCCGCCGCCATCAGATCGCCTTCATAGGTGGCATCCACGAAATACTTCGCTGTCAGCGTCACCGTGGAATCCGGTGACGTGAACGAACAGGACACGACGCGTCCGTCCGAGGTCTCCACCGAATCCAGGCGGTGTTGTGTGAGAACCGTGATGCCCGGCAACGCGTCCAGCATCTCGCGGAGCGCGATGTGATTCACTTCCGGTTCCGCGTGTGTGCCGGACAGGCTGTCCTTCACCTGCTGCGAATCGGGGCCGTACTTCTCGGCGTAATGCCGTTCGACCCGCTGGTTCACTTCGAGGAACAGGCCGGTCCGTCCTTCAAAAGTCCGGAAATCCGGATGGGTCAGGCCATTCGTCATCAACCCGCCAACCCGCCGGTACCGCGTCACCAGGGCCACCCGCAGCTCCGGGTCGCGCCGCCCAATCGGAACCGCCGCCGCAATCCCCGCCGGCGTCGCGCCGTAGATGATGACGTCGTAGTTCTGTGAATCTAGTTCTTCGGCTTTGACTAAGAACGGGTAGACTGCAAACACAAAGGCAAGGGCAATCGCCATGCCATGCAAGTTGCGGTGTATTCGGTAGGTTCGCGTTGTCAGGTCATGCATCGATTAGCCTAGCCTTTTGATTTCGCATCGTTCGATTGAGGCGGACGCCCGTGCGTTCAAGATAGCGGAAGGAAGCGATTGTCGAGTACGAACCGCTGACGCGTCCGTCGGAGTGGAGTATCTGCCAGTCCTCGACGGCCGATCCGGGTACGTCGTACAGGTCCGCCAACTCGCCTTCATGGGAATAAGGTTCGTT
>JAHDWY010000153.1 GCA_023384315.1 Candidatus Hydrogenedentota bacterium
TTGCACCCCGGTGCGGACGAAGGCACTGCTACCGTCGAGTTTCCGATTGAACAAGCGAGCGCCATTACGGCGAGGCTGATCGACGTCGAGGGATTCAAGAGCGAAGACGCGTTTGAAGGAAAGATCGAAGTCATGCCCGACAAGAAGCCGGAGATCGCGATCGTGTCGCCCGGGAAGCATTCCTTCGCGATTCCCGATGCGAAGGTCCCCGTCTTGATCGAAGCGCGCGACGATCTGGGTATCGCGCGCATCGCCCTCGTGCGCAATCACAACGCGTCCTCCGACGACCGCAAGGTCTTGTACGAAGGCGGCGGCAGCGACATCTTCATGAACGCGAACGAACTACTCGATTTGGGCGATCTGGGCGTTCGGCCGGGCGATGTGATTGAGTACTACGCCACCGCGACGGACACCTTGCCCGATACGCCGCAATCCGCATCCACGCCCGCGTTTCAGATTGCCATCATTTCGCATGAGGACTACCGGAACTTCATGCAAGAGAGCACGACGGCCGAGGATCTCAAGGCGAAGTACGAGGCCATTCAGCAAGAGTTGAAGGCCCTTGCGGAGGAACAGCGGGCGATCAACGACGAGTTGAAGGAACTCGAACAAAAGCTCGCGGAGAGCGGCAGTCTTTCCGAGGAAGAGCAGAATCGTCTTGAAGAGCTACGGCAACAGCAGGAGGCCCTCGCGGCGAAGGCAGGCGAGTTGGCGAAGAAGATGCAGGAAGAAGCCGAACGGCCGGCCGTGTTCGACATCGAGAACGAATACAAGGAGACGTTGATGGAATTGGCGGAGCGCTTGGGCGAGGCGCAGAAGTCCATGGAGTCCGGCCAACAGCAGATGCAGCCGGGCGCGAGCGCTGAGGCCTTGCAGCAGGCCATGCAGGATCAACAGGCTGCGCTCGATCAGTTGGGCCAGAGCGACCAACAGTTCCAGGAACAGATTCAGCAGGCCAACGAGGACCTCGCCAAGATCTACAAGTTGCTCGCCGACGTGGAGCAGTTCAAACAACTGAACAGCGCGCAACAGATGCTCGAACGGGAGGCGCGGACGTACAAGGACGAGATGTCGCCAAGTCTGGACGAGCAGATCCGGTTGAAGGAGCTTTCCGAAAACCAGGAAACGATCCGTGAGTCCTTGGAGCGGTTGCGCGACGATTTGCGCGATCATGCGAAAGAAGTGGAAACCGAGTACCCACAAGTCGCGGAGGATGCACAGACGATCGCGGATTCTATCGAATCTCTCCAGATCCCGCCGACGATGGCCAGCGCAGCCGGGAACCTCGCGGAACCGAATGCGCCGCAGGGTCATGCGGACGCGCGCGAAGCACTGGACGCCATGGAGTCCATGATTGGGTTCTGCGAGGCCGCGCAAGGGCAGGGGAGCAGCCAGTGCGACTTGCGGCTGCGCATTCAGATGGCCATGAACCCCGGGAACACGCTGGGCCAGTTGCAGAAGAGCCTTGGCGCGCCGGCGATGGGACAGGGAACGGGCCAGGGTCAGGGCGGCGGCATGGGCAGCAGCTCGGTGCCCTTCGACATGTACGGCAATGAGCCCTTCGGCGATCCGCGGCAACAGGAGAGCCCCTTCTCGACACGGCGCATGCACGATGCACAGGCCGAGCCGGTTCCATCCGACGCCTTTGCGGGCAGCTTCGAAGAACTCGCTACCAGCAAGAGCGACGATCTGAACCTTGAGGGCGTTGGGGGCGAACACGTGGTTGAAGAATACCGGCCCCTGATCGAAGCGTACTTTCGGGGCCTCGCCGAGGAGGAATCATGAAAGCGCGTACGATCACGAGAAACCTGCTGCTGATTGCGGCCTGCTCGGTAATGCTGGGCGCCGTGCAACCAATCGAGACCAACCGCGACGAACTGGTCCGGTGTGCCAATCTGATCTACGCGGGCTCCAAAAGTTCCGTGTGTTTCAGCGACAAGTTTCTGGACGAGGTGCGGGACATAACCATGGTCGACGCGGACGAGGGATTCACGCCCGTCAAGCTGTCGACGGAGGAGATCTTCCGGTATCCCTTTTCAATCATGACCGGTGAAGGCGACTTTTCCCTGTTCGAGGAGGAGCGCACCCTATTGAAGTCGTATTTGACCCGAGGCGGGTTTTTGTTAGCCTCGGCGGGATGTTCGTCGCGCGAGTGGGACCGCTCGTTCCGGCGCGAGTTCCAGGCCATGTTTCCGGAGCACGAGTTGCAGAAGATCCCCATGGATCATCCCCTGTTCCGGACGGTGTTCAACATCGATCGCATCAACCTGAAGAACGGCGGAACGACACTGCTTGAAGGCCTGGAACTGGACGGGCGTATCGTACTGATCTATTCGTCGGAGGGTCTGAACGACACCGGAAACGTCGAAGGCTGCTGTTGTTGCGGAGGCAACGAAGTACGGAACTCGAAGGACGTCAACACCAATATCATCACCTACGCGTTGACGCATTAGGACGACCATGTTTCACTTCCTCAGATTCCATTTCTCGATAGCGGCGATTGTCGCGGTGGCCTGCGTAGCGTTCGGCGGTTGTGGTTCGAAGGCGCCCGTCGAAGTCGCTGTCGAGCCACCGGGTTCGCTGACGGTTTTCTATACCTGCGATACGCGCGGGCACATCAGCCCCTGCAATTGCACGGCGGGCGTCGCCGGCGGAATCGCGCGGCGCAAAACCTACATCGATGAGAACCGGACCGATAACGCCCTTATCGTCGATGCCGGAAACGTGGCTGCGGGACCGCGAGAATGGGAATTGCTGGAACTCGAGTACATTCTCAAAGGCTACGATGCCATTGGCTACGACGCCGTAAACGTTGGGGCGCGCGAGGCGTCATTTCCAGTGGAAACCCTGCGCGAGTTGAAGACGAAGCATCCGTACTTCGTGTCGGCGAACGTGGAAGACGATACGGGCGAATTGGTTTTCGAACCGTTCCGCGTCAAGACGCTGTCGAACGGCTACCGGGTCGCCATCACCGGTGTCGTACAGAACACGCTGCTGCCCGACGAGATCGGAGCCGGGATGCACATCGCTCCTCCAGCGGACGCGATCGAGAAAATGCTGCCGGAACTAAAAGCAGCCGGCGACTTTATCGTGGTCCTAGCCTTCACGGATGAGGCGACGATGAAGTCCTTGGCCGAGCGTTTCTTCGAAATCGACGCCATCGTCGGCGGCGACGTGGAGCAGCCATCGGCCAACCCGGTCCAGGTCAACCAGTCGATTGTCGCGTACAACACCGATAAGGGCAAAGCGGTCGGACGCATGAACGTGCAGTTCATCGACGGCCACGCCGTGGTCGCGGAGAACGAGATTGCCATGCTGCTGGAAGATGTGGCCGACGACCCAGCCATGGTCGACCTGGCCAAGGAATTAGTGCTCGAACAGGTACGGAACAATTACCCAACTGAGAAAGACGATGAAGAAGGTCTATCGCGGATATCCGCATCAGAGTAAGCCGATCGCGCGATTTCTCCTCGTGTGCGTCCTGGCAAGCGGTCTCGCAGCCGTCGCGGAAGATTCGGATTTCTGGTTCGATTCCTACGACGAAGGGGTAGCAGCGGCCCAAGCGGCCGACAAACCCGTCCTGCTGGATTTCACGGCGGAATGGTGCGTGTGGTGCCGCAAAATGGAAGCGGACGTTTTCTCCGATCCGAAGGTGCAAGCGGCTTTGGAGGATTTCGTATGCATTCGCGTGGACACGGAAAAGGACCCGCGGGTAGCCCTCGCGTACCAGGTCCGGTCGCTTCCCCGGTTTGTCGTACTGAATACCTTTGGCGAGATAACCGTCGATCGCACCGGGTACATGCCGGTGGAGGTGTTTCTCGACGCCCTGGCGGACGGCCGGGCCGGCGCACATGTCAAACTCGAAGCGAACGCAGCGCCTGAAGTGAAGCCAATCGAGACGTCGTCCCAAGTGGTGGACCGAGCGATAGCGGAGGCGGTATCGGATGGTGAGGCCGTCTTGCTGGCTCTGTTGTCGGACCCGGATCCAGGCGTACGCGAAGAAGCGCTGGACCGTATTCTGGCAAACAAAGAAGCGACCGTGCCGGTACTGATCCAGGGGCTGTCGAATCCCTATCTTGGTACCCGCATTGCCTCCGTGGAGGCATTGCGCGGTCTTGGTATCGACCTTGCGCCGTACGATCCCTGGGCCACGCGATCCGAACGTGAGCGCGCCGCGTCTGAATGGAAGGGAAAGTGGGAGCAAGCGCCCGGTAAGCTCTCCGAACAGTAGATCGGCCCCGGCGCGCCGCGCGCCGAGGCCGTTTTCACCCAATCGCTTCAGCCGGAAAACCTAGAACTTGAGACCGGTGTCTACATAGACATAGTCCGCGTCATCATTGCCGCGGCCTCCGGAGAATTCCAGGCCGTACAGATGATTAAAGCTGCCGTCTTCCAGACCCTCGCCAGTGAAGAGGTGTTCCCAGCCAACCTTGATGTACCAGTCTTCCGAATAGTCGTATTGAAGCCAGAGATGGGCCGAGGTGCCGATCTCCTCGTCCGACTCTTCGGTCCAAAAGCTCAACGCGGGCGCGAGGGGGACTTTGAATCCGCCGAGGACGAACGACGCGGGAGCGTCAAAGGGCTCATCAACTCCGAAGTAGGCCACCGTCAAACCCGCTGAAACCGCTTCCGATGGATGAACCGTGACGCCCGTGCGCACCTGATAGAAGTTGGACATGTCCTGCCCAATTTCCAGCACGAGGCTGTAGGGCTTGCCTGGGAACATCCGGTTGAACGACACGCTGGCGTCAGGTTGATAGAAGGGGTAGGCCCATTCGAGGAAGGTCAGGTCCCGGTTGTCCTCGCCCTGGAAATAGGCGCCGCCGATGAACACACGCGGTTGCCAGGCCATGTCGATAGAGTACCCTACCTCCACGTCCGCCGCCCAGGCGTCGTATTCGGCACCATCGTCGCCATAGATTTGGCCGACGGGTTTGAATCCGAACCCGACCGCGTCCGCATCGCCGAACTGATACGCCAGTTCGAGGTCATAGTCCAGCGCGCCCGCTTCGCCCCATAGCCGCGCGCCGACCGTGTGCATGCTGGTCGGGTCGTAGTCATCGAGGTTGAACAGGTCTTCCAACCACTCGATCGGGGCGATGAAGTTCGTGTCATTCAGGCTTTGGCCGTCCCGAATCCACATCCAGTAGAGGGAGGTGTTCAGATATTCGAGTGCACGGCAGGTGGCGTAAAGACCCATGAAATCCACGTCGCCGTCCTGTTCGTTGATGCCGCGCTCCACGTACTTGCTGTACCATGCGTCAACGTCAACAACATCGGTCGAATAGGTCAGGCGTATGGCATCGAAGGAGCGGCCCCAAATGGCCGTCGTGATATCATCAACAAGCCAGCCCTTGCCCATCTTCAGTTCCTGGCGGCCAATGCGCAGCCGTACCGGATACCCGAACATCTCGGACGCCTCGATATACGCTTGGTAGATTTCGACGTCGTTGTTCGTGTTGGCCCGGGAGTCGGCGCCGGTCACGTAGTCGGAGCGGAAGTCTTCGCCCCACCAGTCGTAGGATTCGAGTTCGATGAATGCGCGCACCTCATTGGTGAAGTCCGCATTCACGTTGAGCCGTGTGCGTTGTTCGACGATCTGGAAGTCCGGCTCGTCGCTGCTCCAGTCGTAGCGGCTCGAAACGCCGAAGGGTCCAATGGGCCGCCGCGGTACGAAGAAGTCGGGAATGCGAATCTCCGAAGGGCCCGCGGGACCGTTCACATACGTGTCGTTCCAATAGCGCGCGCGGATGCGCAGTTCGCCGCCCACATCGACATTCTGGAGGTCTGCGATCGCGGTGCTGGCGATCCCGCCGAACAGCGTAAGAAAAGCGATACGTTTCCACATGATGTCGTTTCTCCCTCTCCGCTAACCAATGCTCCCGTTCTTGTCGAGTTGTCAGACATTCGCGTGCCCGTACGCGATAGTTCGCCTGCCCGGGATACTGTCTGAGGACCAGGCCCGGGCAGGCGGTAATCGGAGCTATTCGGTTAATAGTGTTAGACTAGTAGTGAGTCGCATTTTTGTCAAGGCCGTTTATGCCATAGCCGCCTCGACATCCGCTTTTGCGTCCGCGCCAATAGGTTTCAGGTCGAAATTTTCCTGAAGGATGCGCAACACGTTTGGCGATACGAACGCCGGGAGTGCGGGGCCCAGCACAATGCCCTTTACGCCGAGATGCAACAGCGTAAGCAATACGGCCACGGCTTTTTGCTCGAACCAGGAGATGACCAGCGTGAGGGGCAAGTCGTTGACGCCGCAGTCGAAGGATTTGGCGAGAGCGAGCGCGACCTGAACCGCGCCGTAGGCGTCGTTGCACTGTCCCATGTCGAGGAATCGCGGCAGCCCGGCCACGGTGCCGTAGTCGTAGTCGCGAATGCGGAACTTGCCGCAGCCCAAGGTCAGGATGACCGAGTCTTCCGGGGTGTTCTGCGCGTACTGCGTAAAGTAGTTCCGGCCCGGTTCCGCGCCGTCGCAACCGCCGATGAGGAAGAAACGGCGAATCTGTCCTGCCTTCACGGCTTCAACGATTTTGTCGGCCAGACTCAGGATCGTCGTGTAATGGAACCCGACGGTTGAGGTCTTGATCTCGGTAGGCGTCAGCGGACCGATTTCCAGCGCCCGCTTGATAACGGCGGAGAAATCGTTGGTAGTCAGACGCGTCGCGCCCGGCACGGCAGTTACACGCGTGGTGTAAAAGCGATCCAGATAAGTGTTGACAGGACCTGGAATCAGGACACAGTTGGTGGTTGCGAGGATGGGGCCGCCGAAGGATTCAAACTCCATGCGCTGTTTCTGCCACGCGCCGCCGTAATTGCCGGCGAGGTGGGGATACTTCTTCAGTTCGGGATACATGTGGGCAGGGAGCATTTCGCCGTGGGTGTAGACCTTGATGCCGGTGTCCTTGGTCTGTTCGAGCAGATCCTTCAGGTCGACCATGTCATGCCCGGTAACGAGGATTCCCGGTCCTTCCTGGATGCCTTCTTTTACTTCGGCCGGTTGCGGCGTACCGAAGGTCTCCACATGCCCGTCGTTGAGCAGTTGCATGGTCTTGAGATTCATGCGCCCGCATTCCAGCACGAGTTCGAGAAGGGATTCGATGTCGAAGTTGACGTTCGTGACCGTCGCGAACAGCGCTTCCTCCACGAAGGCGTCGATCTCGGCATCCGTCTTGCCGAGCCTCCGCGCGTGGTGTTTATAGGCGCACATGCCCTTGAGCCCATACAGAAGGATTTTCTGCAAGGACTCCATGTCGGGATTCTTCCCGCATAACCCCGATTCGGTGCAAGCGACACCATCGGCGGTTTGTTCACACTGATCGCAGTACATCAAAGACATGGCACCCGTCCTTTCTACGATGCGGTTGTAAGATTCGTTTTGAAAACGGCGCCCCACCACGTCGCGCTTCCCTGCGCGGGCGGGGTGGGGGCGGAATGCTCGTTCGGACGATATCGTGGTCAGGGAACGACCGAGATGGAAGCGACGGAAGAGGCCACGAGTGCCCATAACCATCCCAAGACAAACACGAGCCCGAACACCCAGCCCACCTGCAAGAGGGGCAATGGTTTTTCCTGTTTGTTCACGTTCTCCATTTCAGCATCCTTCCTGTTATCCCTGACCAGCAGGCCGATAGCTTTGGCAACCCCGTTGGACAGGAGTAGGGAGCACGAATCATGCCACTGAGGTGCATGTTTTACCGAAGGTGTGCAACGGGTTTATTCTGTTTGGGTTACGATGCGAGGGCGGAACCGCCGGACTGGGCCGCGTCGGTCATGAGAGTACAGGTGTGCCCCGAACACATGTGCGCGAGGCAGTCTCAATTCCTCCCGGCCTGCTTGGCTATTAACACGAGGGCAGATTGGAAAACGCCCGTTGCAGGCTGAATGTCCCCGTGGCATAGTCTTGATGCCAACTCTGGGAGCGCCAACCATGTACGAGCCATCCACGTCAATTCTGAATCTGGAGAGCGCGCTGGCGTCAGTTCCTCTCATGGATCCGCACACCCACCTCGACGCGACGCACCTATCCGCGCGGGGTCTGGACGACATCCTGCTGTATCACATGGCCGTTAGCGATTTTTTCGCGGCGGGCTGTCCCAATGGCGCGCGGGTCCCGGAGGATCGAACGGAGGATGAGGCGCGGAAACGCGTGCTCGAAGCGTTGCCTTATTTGCCCAAGGTGCGAAACACGGCCATGGCCTGGGGTGTCCGGATCATTCTGGGCGACCTGTACGACTGGCACGAACCGGTCACGAGGGAGAACTGGGAGCGGCTCG
Source organism: Candidatus Hydrogenedentota bacterium (assembly GCA_023384315.1). GTDB lineage: Bacteria > Hydrogenedentota > Hydrogenedentia > Hydrogenedentales > SLHB01 > JAHDWY01. Next base: position 8,277 of record JAHDWY010000153.1, read on the forward strand.
ATGCACGGATTCGCGAGCGCGCGGCGGACCCGGTGTGGCCGCGGGAGATCCTGAAGCGGGCGGGCATCATCCAGACGGGTACGGAACTCTGGCGGGGCCGTGACGGGGCGGCGGACGATATCCTAAAGTTTTCGCTGGAATGGGCTTTCTTTACGCGGACGCAATGGGGACAACCGGACATCCCGCTTTTCGAGCTGGAACGCGCGTGGAATGCGACGGAACCGGGGGTACCGATCCCGGTAACGTTTGATCGCGCATCGGCGCCGCCGCTGGAACGGACGATCCAATCGGTGGACGAC
>JAHDWY010000154.1:0-3704 GCA_023384315.1 Candidatus Hydrogenedentota bacterium
TGCAGACGCCGAATCTGGATCGTTTGGCCCGGGATGGCATTCGCTTCCGCAGGGCCTATACGTCGCTGCCCTCCTGTCTGCCGGCCCGGGCCAGTCTCTTGACGGGGATGAGCCCCTGGGGCCACGGGGTGCTTCAGTACGCCCCTATGGCCACCGGGTACCGCTACGAGAAACCCAGGATGCTCACCGAGGCGGGATACCGGACCCATGCGGTCGGCAAGATGCATTTCGACAGTCACGGCCACGGGTACGAATCAATCGTGCTCGAAGAAGCGTGGCGGGCGGTAACGCCGGAGGGGTTTAAATGCGATTACCGGAAGTGGTTTGAGGCCAACCATCCGGACAAGGACGTGGACAAGACGGGGCTAACCTATACGGATCACCGCGGCGGACGGGCCTATCCCTACGACGAGGCGTTGCACCCCACGTACTGGACTGCACAACAGGCTGTCGATTTTCTCAATGGGTACGAAGGTGACAAGCCATGGTTTCTCAAGGTGTCATTCCAACGGCCCCATCCCCCATTCGACCCGCCAAAGCGGTTGATGGACCACTACCTTTCGCTGGACCTGCCGGCGGCGCAGGTCGGCAATTGGGCGGAGGGGCGTTATGGTTCCTTTACGGGAAGCATGGAGGATACGCCGACCGCGCCACGCGGCAAGTATCCCGCATCGGAAATCCGCTCCGCGCGCGCGGCGTACTATGCCGCCATCACGTTTGTGGACGAGCAGATAGGCCGGGTGCTCCAGGCCCTGGAGCGGCGGGGCGAATTGGAGAACACGCTGGTCCTGTTTACCTCCGATCACGGCGATATGATGGGCGATCATCACCTTTGGCGAAAGTCATATGCGTATGAGGGGTCAGCGCGCGTCCCCATGATCGTACGCTGGCCGGAGTCACTTTCTTCGATGGCCGAAGCGCGCCGGGGCGTTGTGTCCGGCCATCTGGTTGAACTTCGCGACGTCCTGCCGACCTTTCTCGATGCTGCCGGTATCGAGCGCCCGGCTCATATGGAAGGCCGCAGCGCGTTAGACCTCGCCCGCGGCGACACAAAGAACTGGCGCGAGATTTTGGACTTGGAACACGGACGCTGCTACTGGGACGAAAACGCCTGGGTCGCACTCACGGATGGGCGGCACAAGTATATTTATTGTACGACCACCGGCGATCAACAGCTTTTTGACACTGCAAACGATCCCTATGAACTTCGGGATCTAGCGAACGTGCCCGGGCACACGCGCGCGGTTGCCGAATGGCGCGCGCGCATGGTGGAACACCTCGCAATCCGCGGTGAACCGGGGGTCAAGGACGGCGTGCTGGCAGTGCAACAGGTCTCGGTTAAGTACGGACACAAACATCCCTACGCGGGAGCGTCCCCGGCTTAGGTATCGATTCTGCAGACAACGGATTGCATTCCGAATTCATGGCTTATCTGAAGAACATCCCCCTGGTATCGGTATCGTGATCAAAATCACTCTCGATTCCCACGAATTGCCGCGGTCGATACGGGAAAGCTAGGGACTGCCACCAGTTTCCTTCTGTACCGCTGAGACACGAACTCAAGCGCCACGATGGGAAATGGGTGTCACCTTCCTCTGCCCATTCTCCACGATCTCGATACCAATTGCGATAGCGATTTTGATTCTTGGAGTTGTTCGACGCATGTGTTGCCTTTGTGCAGGTTGGCATCACGCGTCTCACGTTGACTCCGGGGCGAGCATGTGCGACGCTATCGATTCGAGGAATCCGTTGGAGGGAGAGTTGCCATGTATCGCACGATTTTGACTTGCACCATTCTGACTTCGCTGCTTCTGGTTGGCGCCATTTCTGCCGTAGCCGAGCCCACATTCGACGAGGTGTATCCCAAGAAGACGGACCCCTTCCTGGGGAACTATGTGGGACGCTGGTCTGAGGCCGAGGAGGTGAACCCGGACATCGCTGCGCAAGTTTACCCGCTCGGCAACGATTCCTACCGCATTAGGATCGTGAACAAGCTCGACATGCGGTGCCCGGTATTGTTGGACGTAGAGGTGCAGCCCAAGCGGGGCAAGCTGGAATTCGACGTGGACGGCTTCACCGGGAAAACCGATGGCGAGACGTTCACGGGAACGCGCGGCGAGTTGACCTACAGCATGCAGAAGACCAACTTGACGTCTCCTACCATGCACGCGCGGCCTCCCGAGGGCGGGATCGTCCTCTTCGACGGCACGAACCTGGATGCGTGGACCGGCACGGAGGGGTGGCAGATCCTTGACGACGGCACGCTACTCGTCACCCCCGAGGGTGATTACCTGGTCACGAAAGACACCTTCACAGACGTACAACTGCACGTCGAGTTCCGGTTACCGCTCTTGCCGCTGGCGCGCGGCCAGGGGCGCGGCAACAGCGGCGTGTTCCTGCAAGACGAGTACGAAGTGCAGGTGCTGGACTCGTTCGGGCTGGACGGCGTGTACGACGAGTGCGGGGCGCTCTACAAATTATCCGCACCGCATGTGAATGCGTGCCGTCCCCCGCTCCAGTGGCAGACCTACGACATCTACTACCGCGCCGCCCGATTTGATGCGTCAGGCAACGTGCAGGAGTACGGCCGCATCAGCGTGTTCCACAACGGAGTCCTCATCCACAGCAACCAGGAACTCTCCTGGCGGACTGGCTGGAAAGAGGTCGACCGGCTCGTCCCGCCGCCGGGCGAACCGGGGCACATCAAGTTACAGGGGCACGACAATTTCGTGCAATACCGGAACATCTGGGTGGTGAAATAATTCTGATGCGAACCGCGTTCTGTGTCCGCAACCAAATCCGGAAACCCGAACCAATTTCGGTGAGCAATCCGCGGCGACGAATGTTTCAATTCGGGTCGGTACTCGACTCCGGCAGCCGACGCCACCACGCATAGTAGAGAAACGCGCCCGTCGCAAGCACCACGGCGGCAAATGCCCCGGCTCGTCCCCAGTTGTGCAACACGATGTCCATAATGAGAACGTAGACCGCCACAAAGAAGACCGTTGCAACAATGGCCACGGGGATGTCGTAGCGATCGCTCGCGGGGCGGCTGGAATCTTCCCCACTTTTCCGGAGCATTTCGCGCACCGGCCCCCAGGCTCCAAAGGGCCGCACTTTTCGGTAGAAGTCCTTAAGTGTCTCATCCGGCGGCGGACCCAACAGGTAAGCGCCGAGCACGGTTGTCACGAGACTTACCCCGGCCAGGACCGGGAAATACTGCAATTCCCGCCAGTCGGTGAAGACCTTGACGTACAGCGCGGCAGGGAGCGTGCAGGCGCCACTCAGGACGACCGCCCACCCGCCAATACGCCACCAGTAGGCCGCGAGCAATCCCGGTGCGATGAGCGCCGCGCCGAGCGCGAAATTGATGGGGTTCCAGATTTTCGCGATGCTGTCCGTGTACATGCTGATGAGAATGCCCAGTAAGACGACAACTGCCGTAGCGACATAGCCGGTACGAACCAGGGCCCGAGGAGTCGCGGTCTTCCAGATCGGTTTGACGAGATCGTTGACGACGAAGGACGCCGCCACGTTCAGTGTTGAGTCGAAGGTCGACATGAAGGCGGCCAGCAGACCGGCGATCACAATGCCCTTGATTCCCACCGGCAGGACGCGGTTGATCATCATGGGCAACACACTTTCGCTATCGACGGCCTCGCCTTGGCTGGCGAGAATGGAGAGACCGAAGGCCGTGAATCCCA
>JAHDWY010000154.1:3714-8568 GCA_023384315.1 Candidatus Hydrogenedentota bacterium
CTGATCGCCAATCCCCAGGCGAGGCCGATCTTGCTGGCTTCGGCCTCGTTGCGCGCCGCCCGGAAGCGCTGGAAGTCGGCGCCGCCGCCGGCCGCCGCCAATAGGGAGATCAGCCCGCGGCTAACCCAGAGGACGATGAGCAGCCCAAAGGCATCGGGGTACCCTTCGACCGGCGCTGGCAGGTGCATGACTGGGCGCAGACTAAACCAGTCCTCCCCCACGGTCTGCCGAAACGCCTCCGGGTCGATGCCGATGAACGCCACGACGGCGATGTATAGGGCGGCAAACGACAGCAGAATCGTTTGAAAGAAGTCGCTGTATACCACACTGAAGAACCCGCCGAGGAGCACATACAGCCCCGTAAATCCGAAGAGGATCGGAACCACGACGCTTCGGTCGAAGGGCAGGAACTCGGCAACGAACTTGCTCACACCGGTACCGGCGTACCCGAGCATCAATACGAGCATTACGAGTTGGGTAACGACGCTGACAAATCGGGCGGCTTGCCCTGCGCGACCTGTGCCATAGCGAAAGACCAGCCATTCCATGCCGGTAAGAACGCCACTTCGGTAGGCCCACTTCGCCTTGTACGCGAGGACGAAACCGGCAAAGGGAAAACACCAGAAGGCGTGTTGCCACATGCCGCGCATGCCGAGGTCGTAGAAGACGGAAACCATCCACATGGTGCCGGCGATGTCGAAGTAGGTGCTGCTCCCGCTCAAGCCAAGCATCCACCAGGAGATGGTGCGGCCGCCAAGGAAGTACGACTCCATATCCGTCTTCGCCCGGCGCTCCATGTATGCGCCAATGACAAAGACGAGGAGAAGATACCCGACAACAATTGCCGCGTCGATAGGACTCGGTGCCACGGCCCGCCCCCCAAAGGATCGCTTCGAGGACTATATCGGCGGCAGCGAGGTCCTGTCCAGTTTGGGGACAATCCGGGGTGCTCGAAGGTAGGCCGAAGGGTTTGATAATGGTGCGGTAAGCATCTATACTCTCGCAAAATCATACGCGTCGGCGGATAAGCGATCCACCAGAATCCTGAATCGGGATTGCCTCGCGTGTGAGCAACCGTTGTCCTCAACCTGAAGGGGGTGTCGAACTAAAATGAATCAGCGTATTACTGGCGACATGGTCCCGAAGCGCGCGTTTTTCGTCCGCGGAGTGGGCGTCCACAAGGAGAAGCTCGCTTCCTTTGAAAGCGCGTTGCGCGATGCCGGCATTGAAAAATTCAACCTGGTGTACGTCTCCAGTATTTTCCCTCCCAATTGCAAGATCGTTCCCAAGCGCGTCGGCTTGAAGTTTCTGGAGCCCGGCCAGATTGTGTATTGCGTCATGTCGCGCGCGGAAACCTGCGAGCCGAACCGGCTCATTGCGGCGTCGGTTGGGTTGGCCGTACCGCAGAAGAAAGAGCAGCAGTACGGGTACATTTCAGAGCATCATGCGTACGGCCAGAAGAGCGCCATCGCCGGCGAGTACGCGGAAGATCTCGCCGCCACCATGCTCGCGACGACGTTGGACGTTGAGTTTGATCCCGACAAGGCTTGGGACGAGCGCAAGCAGATTTACAAGGCGAGCGGTCATATCTTCAAGACCCGAAACATCTGCCAATCCGCGGAAGGCAACAAAGACGGCCTTTGGACGACCGTTCTGACGGCGGTCGTATTCGTTTTGGAATAAGGCGCGATTCAACAACGCGGTAGTCGGCGTTTTCCCAGACCGTTGTGCCGTGACCAGGCTGCGGTCAGGTAAACCATTCCACACATAGCATCTCCGTTGGGTAAAGATGCATGCCCAATATCGCTTCACCCCGAACTCCCAGAGTCAAAAACTCGATTTACTCTATTGTCGGCGCAAAACATTGACTTGACCGATGATCGATGGTACTCTTCATGCGGACACTTAAGTCGAGATTCGCAGTAATCGCGCTATTTGCCACGCTTTGCGTGAACGAACTGTAGAAATTGGCGAACTCTGTGAAATCTCTAATCTTATATAGGCTTCACTCGGTGTAGTGGGTTCATACGACTGGGGGTAATCGACGTGGGGACCGGAATGGGCGAGACGGATATTCTGTCTACTCTGAACGCGTTATCCGAGGGCGTGGTATTGGCAGACCCTTCGGATTTGCAGTCGTTTGCGACCCTACATACCCACCTTCAGGAGACGGGGAAGTGGGCCGAAACCCAAGGTTTGGAAATTGCGCCCCGCCACATCGAGCACGCTGCAAACCTGATTGAAGCGATCATCCTAAATGAAGTCCCCGATGCAGGCAATGCGCTCCAGACGGTAACGCGCACGATCGAGGCCCTGCAAGGGATCGCGCGAGATGGTAGGCTGGAGGAAGATGTGGCGTTCCCGGCGTTGCCGGGTGGCAAAGACGCATCTGGCGCCGGCGAACCTTCCGAACCGTCTGCTTCGCCCGTAGGGTCCAGCAAGGCGGCGTCTGGTTCAGACGATGGCAGCGGGAAAATGAGGACCCTTGAGGGCGATCCGGATTTGCTCGGGGAGTTCATTTCCGAGGCGCGGGAGCATTTGGAGAACGCGGACGTCAACCTGCTCACCATCGAATCCGATCCCCATGATGCTGAAGCGTTGAACGCCGTATTTCGCGCCTTTCACACCATCAAAGGCGTTGCGGGATTCCTCGCGCTGGACGACGTCCAAACCTTGGCCCATCAGGCAGAGAACCTCCTGGATAAGGCGCGCAAACAGGAGCTGAATCTCGAAGGGGGCAATATCGACCTTACCTTCGATGCGGTTGATTTCATGAAACGCCTGGTGGACCACGTTTCTCATTCGCTCATGACAGGCGCTCCCTTACCGGTCGAACCTGCGCTGCCCGGCCTGGTCGAACGGCTCGTGGCAGCGTCGAGCGGACAACAACTGCCGGAGTCCCCCGCGCTGGTGGTCGCACCCGGAAAGCGAATTGGCGAAATCCTTGTGGAATCCGGTCTGGCCGATGAGTCTGCGGTGGAATCCGCGCTGGATAGGCAGCAGTTCCTTCAGGAGAGTCTGCTCCTGGGTGAGATCCTCATTCGTGACGCGGTCATCGGCCGGGCCCAGTTAGAGCAGGCGCTTGAGCATCAGGAACAGGAAGGGTTCATTCGGCGGTTAGGCGCGATTCTCGTGGAGATGGGCGCCGCGCGGATGGAGGATATCGAGCGAGCGCTCCAGAAGCAGACGACTCCGTTGGAACCACCACTTGGCGAGATTCTCGTTCGATCCGGCGCGGTGGAGGCCAAGGATGCCGCGCTGGCGTTGCGCGCCCAGAAGCAGAAACAGCAGGGTGCCACGGTTGACGTCAAGGAGGCTATCAAGGTCGACGCGGATCGCCTGGATCGGATGATCGATCTGATCGGGGAGTTGGTCATTGCGGAAGCCATGGTGTGCCAGACGGTGGAGATGACGCACACGGGCGATGCCCAACTGAACCGCCAGCTCAGCCAGCTCGACAAGATCACGCGCGAATTGCAGGAAATGGGGATGTCGCTGCGGATGGTGCCCGTTCGGGCCACCTTCCAGAAGATGGCCCGTCTGGTGCGCGACTTGGCCAAGAAATCCGGCAAGAGCATCGAGTTCACCATGGAAGGCGAAGACACCGAACTCGACAAGACGGTCGTCGACAAGATCGGCGATCCGCTGGTTCATATGATTCGGAATTCTTGCGACCACGGCCTGGAGGCGACCGTCGACGAGCGGCGTCAGGCTGGGAAACCGGATGTAGGCCGAGTGACGCTCCGCGCGTTCCACAAGGGCGGGAGCATTTACATCGAAATCGAGGATGACGGCCGCGGTCTGAACCGGGACGCCATCCTGTCCAAAGCGCGCGAGCGGGGCCTCGTCCGGGAAGGGGAAAACCTCAGCGACCGCGAGGTTTGGAACCTGATTTTCGAACCGGGCTTTTCCACGGCAAAAGTGGTCACGGACGTCTCGGGCCGGGGCGTGGGCATGGATGTGGTCCGCAGGAACATCGAGTCCCTCCGGGGGCAGGTTGAGATTCAGAGCGCGGCCGGGAAAGGAAGCACGTTCAGTATCCGGCTTCCGCTCACGCTTGCCATCATCGAGGGCATGGTCATCCGCGTCGGGAAAGAGCGCTATATCGTGCCGACGCTTTCGGTGGTGCGTTCGATACAGCCGGAGCCCGAGCAGGTATCGACCGTGGCGGCGCGGGGTGAAGTGCTCGCGCTGCAAGGAGACCTGATCCCGTTGGTCCGGGTCCACCAGTTGTTCAGCATTGCCGGAGCCAAGACCGATCCATCAGAGGCCTTGGTGATGATCGTCGAGAACGAAGGGCGAAAGGTTGGCTTGGTCATCGATGAACTGCTGGGACAACAGCAGATCGTCATCAAGTCCTTGGGGCAGGCCATGCAGAATATGCTGGGTATTGCGGGAGGCGCCATCATGTCCGACGGGACCGTCGGATTAATCCTCGACGTAGGTGGCATCGTGGCCATTGCGAGTACGCAGAATGGAACACGACGCGAACCTGCGGAAGCGCTCGGCGAACATTTCAGCACAGCCTAGTACCCGGCGAACGCGCGACGATCCTTCGCGGCGCAGATTGTGAAGTAGCCTTGAATCCTTGGGAGGCAGAGCGATGACAGATAGTTCAGCGGTCACTGAAGATGCGGCGACCTCCGCGGCTCATGCCGGCGGGGCGGGACAGTACCTGACGTTTGTCCTGGGCAATGAGGTATACGGACTGGAGATCCTCAAGGTCCAGGAAATCATCGGTATGACGACGGTGACGAAGGTGCCACGAACGCCGGAATTCCTTCGTGGCGTGATTAACCTTCGCGGCAAGGTGATTCCCGTGGTCGATTTGCGAGCGAAATTCGGCATGGAAAC
>JAHDWY010000155.1:0-2481 GCA_023384315.1 Candidatus Hydrogenedentota bacterium
CGACGATCTGTTTTGCGTCCGCCGTGCGGCCCATGGCAAGCGCGCTCTGCACCATGCCCATGGCGGCGCTATGAAGGAGCGGACGCGTAGACTCGGTTGGACCAACCTGCAACAACGTGGCGAAGTGCTGCGCGGCCCGATCGAATCGCTGCTGTTCCATGAAGATGCGTCCCAGGGAGAGGTGAGATTCCAGCTCGTCATCCCAGAACCGTTCCGGGCCGGGGCCGTCTTCGGCCGCCTTCTTCTCCTTGTACAGCGCGATAACCCGTTCGTAGTTCCGCCGCGCTCCGGGGAGGTTATCGAGCAGGTCTTCGTAGGTCACGGCGAGATTGTAGGTGACGCGAATAGACCCGGGGTTCATCTCCAACGTAGCCCGGTACAGCGTTTCGTCACTGCGCCAGTCCAGGTTCCGGGATGCCGTCAGGGCAACGAGACAGAGGGCGGCGGCGTAGGTCGCCACCACCAGGACGGTGCGAGGCCCGCGGCCTTGAAGCCCCAGAGCGAGGACTTCGAAGAACGCCCACAGGAAACCGGCGAGCGGTACGTACATCCAGTGTTCGGCCATGGGCGCGTTGAGGGGAAAGATCCCTGAGATGGGAATCCAGGTAAGCACAAACCAGCATACCGCTGCGGCCAGTCGCGTTTTGCCAGTGCGGTATGCCCAGAACCCCGCTCCAAGACAGACGATCAACAAAAGGGCGCCCACGATCGCGGTCAAGGCGCCAACACCGTTCAGGGTTCGTTCCATGTGGAGGTTCGTGGGAACGAAGATGAGTTTCACGTAAAGCGCGAAGGCCTGAAGCGTCTCCAGGAGCCGCGCTCCGAGCCCGCGGTCGCCGGTTGTGGAGTCCGAAGCGAAATGAAGGACCGTTGCCCGCAACATGCCATACACGACGAGTACCAGTCCGGCCCCGGCCAGCACAGAAATGGGCGAACGGCGCGGCTCGTCGGAACTCTCAGCGCTGGTCCCTTTGCGAACTAGAAGAAGGATGACCAAGGCAAGGAACGGGAAAATGAGCGCCGATTCCTTGCAGAGCAACGCCAGCGCGAAACAGAGCGTTCCCGCGGCGGCGTTCAGCAGATTGCGCGCGCCCTCTGTGGAACGCACGGCGAAAAGCATCCCAGCGAAACCAAAGGCGGCGGCCATGGGATCGGCGCGTCCGCTGATGTACGTGACGGCCTCCGTGTGCAGCGGATGTATGACGTAAAGAAGCGGCACGCAGACCTGAACCAACCGTGGCGCGCCTAGCCGGGCGAGAATCAGGAACAGAAAGACTCCCGCGAGGGCGTGCCAAGCAGTGTTGGTGAAATGGAAATAGAACGTGCCGATATCCGGCACGCCAAATTGGTTGAGCGGCGGTTGCTGTCCGCGAGTCGTCAACGCGTAGTCGATCGCAAACGACAAGGAGACCAGCGGCCGGTAGAAATTGCCCTGGCCCCGGCCATAGGCGTGCTGGTCTTTGGTGAAGAGATCGGCGAGGCGCGCATTCTTCACATCTTCATGGAGCAATACCGACGAGGCGTCGTCCCAGACAAAGCCATTGTGGAAAGAATTTGCGTAGGCGATGAAGGCAGCCGCCACGATGCACAGGGCCACCAGCAAGCGATATTTCACGTCAGAACTCATGGCCATGAACGAAGGTATACCTCAAACAGATCACCGGTCTTCAGGTACTCCAACAGCATCCCGCGCCGCTTCCCCAAAATCTTCCGAAACTTCAGGCCCAGAAACTCTTCGCCTTCGCGCACCCGCAAGTGTTCGACTTCTCCGGTTTCCGGGAGGAAGACCTCGATAAATGCGTTGATAACGGGCGGATCCTTTTCCTCATCCACAAACCAGCCGCGCAACATGACGACGGGACGATTCTTTTCGATGGTCGCCCACTCTTCGTACCGCGCGACCCGGGAATTGTTGGGCTCCACGATGCGAATCAGTTCACAGATCAACAGGACGGCCAGGCCGTTCTGCTTTTCGCGCGCCACCACCAGCACGTCTTCGAGATGACGCACCGCATTGCGGAGCGCTTCCTTGCCTTCGGGCGTGCCGTGGTACTTCTCGTTCGCCTGCCGCAAGTGTTCGCGCATGGTCTGAGCGAATGCGGGCGGAACCGGCGTCTGCCGCGTCAGAATCGGAACGAAATCGTACAGCGGCTGGAGCCCCTTCTCGATTTCGGCCGTTATCGCTTCTTCAGTGACCGCCGGGTCGCCGGCCGACGGTGGCGGCGCGGGAAGTGAACTGTCCTCGCAACCCAAACCGACCACGAGCAATGCCACTGCCATCCAGGCGAACTTGTCCGCTGCGAATCTGCACATCATCGCGTCAACCCGCGCTGGCATCCGACGCACCGGATCTACTTATACACGTCGAACGTGGTGTCGGTCTTCTTGTACTTCAGCCGGACGCCCTGATTGTTTCCGATAATGCGTTCCAGTAGCAATCCGTGGAACTCCTCGCCCTCGCGTACCTGCTCGTGTTCGGTC
>JAHDWY010000155.1:2491-8476 GCA_023384315.1 Candidatus Hydrogenedentota bacterium
TTGGGAGATAGATATCCAGGAAGACGTTGGTGACCCCTTCGATTTCCATGATGCCTTTCATGGCAACGACGGGCCGGCTCTTCTCGTCGACCGCCCGTTGGCGGTATCGTTGGGTCCGGGTATTGCCCGGATCCAGGACGTCCACAGCTTCGCAAAGATTCAGCACCAGGTCCCACTGCTCATTCTGGTGGGCTTCCTTCAGTTTGTCGATGAAGTTATTTGTGATGCGGTTCTGGGCGCTGCTTCCGTTCAATTCCGTCTTGAGACTCGCGACCTCTTTTGACAAGGTCTCGCGGAGTTCCTTCCCGCTCGCGGGATCGGGGCTGACCAACGGATTGACCTTCTCCATCACCTGCCGCTCCAAGGCTTCCGCGGTGGGAGGCGGGGGAGGCGGGGGCGGGGGCGGGGGCGGAGGTTCCTTCTTGCACGCGTTAAGCGCTACCAAGACAAGAATTGCCAGAACGGCGAATCGTTTCATTTCATCTTCCTCTTTCTCGCTGAATACCCGAGCCTGCCGGACGTGCGGCAGTGAATCCGTAGTATAGGATGTGACATGGCCAAAGACAAATCAATTGACGGTATTCGACACCCGCTCTCCACGATCGGAGTTTGACGAGGGGCTAACTTCGCGCCTTACAGGCGCTTGCCGATAATGGCGAATTTGTGGGCGACACGCCCTTCTTGCTGATTCGACGCTTTTTGTACTATGATAATGGTAGCAGTGTAGAGCCGATTCGGCCGCGTTCCCCGGGGACATTACGGAAGGATGTTTGATGAGCAAAATCTTGATAGTGGACGATGATGTCGATTTGGCGGAGCTCCTGCGTACCAAGCTGCTGGACGAAGGACACGAGGTTGCCGTGATCCATACCGGCGACGGCGCGTTCGAGATGGCGAAGGAGTTTAAGCCAGAGATGGCCGTGCTCGACATCATGCTTCCGGGGGTGACCGGATACCAGATCTGCCGCCGCATTCGGAAGGACCCGGAACTCTACAAGATCGGCATCCTGATTCTGACGGCTCTCGGCGAGGAGCCCGAGGTTCAGCACGGACTCGAACAGGGCGCGGATGATTTCCTCGCCAAGCCTTTTAAACTCGATCACTTGATCGAGAAACTTGCTGGGCTGAACGCGCTTCAGGAATCCATTGACCGGCGAAATCCCACAACGAACCTCCCCGGCACGGAAGCCATCAAACGCGAGATCAACCACAAGCTCGCCCGCGGCATGGCCATCGCCGCTTGTTACATCGACATCGTTGGGTTCAAACCGTATTGCGCCGCGTACGGCCAACAGGGCCAAAAACGCGCGCTGGAGTTCATGTCGCAGACGCTGGTGAAGCTTGTACGCAACATCGGCCTCTACGAATGCTTCGTCGCCCACCTCGGCGGAGAGCATTTTGTAGTGATGGTGAATTTGGGAGACTACGAGCGCTTCTGCAGCACGCTCATGCAGACCTTCGACAGCACCGTCGGCCAGCTCTATACCGCGAAGGAAATGCAGCAAGGATTCGTGGTCGCCACCGACCGAAAAGGCAAAGAGGCCAAATACCCGTTGATGGCACTGTCTATCGGAGTAGCGCATACCCAGCACCGCCATTTCAAGTCTGCCAAGAAAATGTTTGAAGTGCTGGCGCAAACGCGTCAGATGGCGAAGCCGAACGGCAAGAGTGTCGTGTTCGTCGACCGCCGCCACGCAGATCGGTAGGCCTGATTCCTCGGACATCGAATCAGTTTCGTGACGGGTCGCTTTGCAGCTTCTTCTCGAGGGCCTCTAAGAAAGCAGTATCCTGATCCAGGTAGATGGTGTTCGCCGCTTTGTCGACGGCCACGGCCAACTGAGCGAACTTGATCGCTTCCGGAAGATTGGATTCTGAGTCCGCAATCCTGGCCAGGATGAGAAATCCTTTGCGTTGCCTCCAGTCCTTGCGATTGTGCATTGCCATGACGAGGCGCTGAACCTCTGGTTTCATGAATTCCACGCTTTTCAGTCCGTCCACTTCGAAGCGGCATTCCCAGTAGTTCTGTTGGGAATTCGAGTAATCGATGTCGTTACGAACTCGTTTGAAAATACTGGCGGCCCGTTCGTATTCCCGGGCGGCATCGGCCCATTTTCCTTCACGCTGGTACTGGTAGGCGTAGTTGTTCAGCGCGCGCGCGTATTGGGTTTCTTCGTTTCTGCGCATGTAAACTTGCATGACCGTCTCCAGCGCGTCGCGGGCCAGGTCAAACTCGCCCCGCCACTCGTGGTACTCCCAACGTACCTGGCATACGTCCCGCCGGAGATCATCGTTGGCGCGTTCGCCCGCGATAGTTTGGAGCCGATCGAGCAATTCTCCAACCCGGGGAGAAATGGGTTCCTTAGGAGGATGCGGCCATACGGGCAAGCAGCGCCGGGCGAAGTTGCACAGCCGCGTCAAGTCGCCGTTCGAAAGCGGCACGCCGCTATCCAGAAGGTCAGCGCCTCTTGAGACGACGTCCAAGGGCGTTGCAGCGTCGTTGTGGGGAAACAGTTCGGACGTGCCCGAGAAGATGCTTGCCGGGGAAAGCGTGACGTCTGCTTCGCCGTAGAGGACCGCGTTCAAGTCCTGATCGTCGTAGACCAGGTCTCGCGGTATTTTGGCTAGCGCATCGAATCGTCCCGATTTGGGCTGTCCGAGTGCCTCTTGCAGTTGTTTCAGAATCCCCGCGAGATCGGAGGTCGGGTCAGTCATGGAGCGCGTGCTCCTTCACTCCATAGTTGCGCGCCCACTCGGGCACGAGGTGCCGGTTCACATACGGATCGCCCAATTTGCGGATGATGTGCGTAGGGTATATCGGCAGGTCGTCTTCTTTCGTTCGGCCTACAGTCGGTACGCGCAATAGCGAGGAGATTTCTCGCAAGGCCTCGCGCGAAAAATAGGACAAGGGCACGGCGCGGATTACCACCTTGCGGCGTGTCGCTTCGCGGTACACTATCGACGGGATCGAGTATCCGTCCGGAGCGACGACCGTCATACTCGTTTTGGCGAAGGGGACCGCGGTCAACAGCATGGCGGTGTGCCAAGGCTGCCCGCGAAGCTCGATGCCCTTCTTTCGGTAGTACTCTTTCATGTCCTCCGGCATTTGCCCGCCTAAGGAGCTGTAATTCAGAATGGGGTTTCGCCGGTAATCGCTGTCTTCCGCCCACCAGGCCGTCTGCCGTATGGTGAAGCACCCGGGATGAAAGGCGACTTTGCCGAGAAGGGAAATGGATTCCACCTCGCAGTCCTTCGTGGACAAGTCCGAACGCTCCGGCTTTTTCGTGTACGCAATGTCGGTGAGCAGGCTGCGTCCCATCTCCCGTTTTGCCCGTTCGAGCCGTTCCTGATCGCGTACGTATTTGTTGTAGCTCGACAGTGAATCGCCGTAGAACCCCCACCGGGCGCCCGGCGGGTCTTCAAGACTGGACAACATCACGACGGGAAATCCGTCCAACTCGGTTGTTGGCCCCGAAGAGACGACACGGGGCGATTCCCGCACGTACACCTGCTCCAGACCGGTGCTGTGCGCCCGGATGGTCGCCCGCACATCAATACCCTCCATGAGGCTACCCTCGAAAGGGATGCTCGCAGGCTTCTTCTCGTTCTGCCGGGCAACTTCGACGGCACGCAGGTGCAGCGCCACGCTCATATCCACTTTCGGATACCAGTTGCTCTTCCCGCCGTCGCGTGCCTCGCGTGCTTGCGATTCCGGCTCGGCGTCCCAGTCCCATGGAATTTTCACGTGAACTTTGAACGACGAAGGACCGGGTTTCGCATTCAGGTAGAAATACCCGCTCCGGTTGCCCTCCTCATCAATAATCACGACGCGCATATCGGTGTCGTGGGGCTGGTTTGGAACGGGCGCCAGAATGGGCGTGGACGGATAGTCCTTGGGAGTCGCCCATTTGATAAAGGTGAGGAACGTGCTGGCAAGGGTTTCGCAGAAGGATTCACTCATGACGGTCTGAGCGGCAGACATGATGGTGAATAGATCCGGGGTCTCGATCTGCTTCAGGATTGTAAGGTTTTCCAGCAGCCCCCGGAAGTCGCCGCAGGCTTCCACATCCTCCGCTATGCGATGCAGTTGATCGCCGGAATCTTCGTCTCGGAAGTAGGCGCGGTAGGCGTCGCGCATCTTGGCCATGAAAATCTGATGAAGATCCAATGGTTCATGGGTGCTCGTCAGCGGGTTGTCCGCCGTGGTGCGGGACTTCTCGTACTGGGCGACACACTCGGGGAAGATGTCGAGATACCGGATGGCCACGAGTGGGTGAACCAGAACTTGTTGAAAGTCGTGATTCTGATGAGCCGGATCGGGCAAGGGAGCCGGGCGAACCCCGTCGTCTGCCAAGAGGCGCTTGATCCGAATCCAATGCGCCAGACCGCACACGAATAGAACTCGTTTGTGCCGGCTTAAAATCGTCTTGAGCCGGGCCGCCATCGCGATCTCCCGGCGTGTATCGATTTCATCGTCGCGCTGGCGCTCGCTGAAGCCTGCATTGCGCGCCACGAAGGGGGGCAGATTCCCGCTGGCGCGCGCGGGATCCTGTATGTTTGTTTCGCCCGGAATACGCGGGGCCGTGTCATCGAGATCAACGCCGTAGAGCGGCACTCCCAGTTCAAGCGAGCATCGGGCGCCCTCGATGATCGAATCTGTCGCCGAGAGAAATAGAACGGACATGGAGGAGTACCCGAGAACCTCCTTCAGGATAGAGGGCTCAAGTTCGTGAAGCTCCCTTCCGGTCGTTTCCTGAAGGAGCCGGGCGGCTTTCTGCGCGGAGGGTCTGATTCTAACGTTGCGCCGGGCCAGCCCCAGCATAACGGGCAACTCGATTCGGCGGCGGGGGGCGACTCCGAGATCTTTCAACGCGCCCTCGAGGGCATACGCTGTTCCAGGGCCGAGTTCGATGGCGACGGCGTCGACGTTCTGCGTGGCGCAAGCGCGGTTTACGTGTTCGGCAAATGCCGCACGAAAATGTACCGACGGCACTGCCAGCAGCTCGCTTTCCCCAACGAGCATTCGCAAAGCGTTGAGCGAATCAACCATGGGTATCGGCAGTTTCTTGCGAGCCATCGCTGCGACGGAACAGCTCGTTGAATGCCTGTTCGACATGCTCCTTGGCCAGGCCATCGCTCGTAACCGCGCTCTCAAGGCGAATGTGGTCGGCGCCGGGATGCATTATGGCTTCGCGCAGTCCCATGGCGTTGAAATCCGCCAGGCTGAGCGCGAGATCGAAAGTATAGATAGCGTCACGTGGCGTGGGCGGGTTTGTCATGCCGCTACGTTCCCACAACACCCAGAAATAATCGAGCAAATGGTCGCCATCCGTTTGGAGCCGCGCGTGCTGCGCTTTCAGAATCCGGTTTACTTCGTCCCGGGGCGGATACCCTACCTTGATAATCGGCCGCAGCCGGGACCGGATGAACTCCGGCATACTTTGTCCTTCGAGGTCCGCGGTGTTGGTAGCTGCGATAAACCGGAACCCGGGGTGGGCATAGACCCGTTCACCCAAAAGCGTAGAATCGATATATTGTCGTTCATCGAGAACACTTACCAGAAGCGCCAGAGCCCGCGGCCGGATTTTGGCGATTTCGTCAATAAAATAGATGGCGCCGGTACGCATGGCGGTCACGAGCGGCGAAACCACGTAATCCATTTTGCGCGTCGCGTCGTCGCTGAACCGCACGGCGCAGGCAAGGTCCTCGGCCGTTACGTCTTCGTGGCCCTGAAAGATGTAGAGGTCTTTGCCGGTCCGTCGCGCGAGTTCGTACACGAGCCGGTTCTTGCCTACGCCCGGTTCGCCCAGCAGAAGCGGCGAAAGCGGAGGACGGCCCTTGCGCCTCATCCAGGCCGCCGTGATGAGGTTCAATTCTTCCGTGCGTCCCTCGAAGGGCGACTCGGGTGCGTAATATGGTTGGCTCACGTACACGAGCTTCTCGCCGATTACGTCCGTTTTCTGGCTGAACTTCTGCATCGTTTCCGTC
>JAHDWY010000156.1 GCA_023384315.1 Candidatus Hydrogenedentota bacterium
ATAAGAAGTTGGCTACCCAATTCATTGAATCACACTCCCCAGAATCCATGTGCTACGGCGCCTTGGTTACCGGGCGCATGCCAGGATTTCTCACACCCACCAACGTACGACACAAATCTTCGCGGGGTTTGGAGCGAATTCATCGCGCAATGACTGGAGCACGGTATCCGGCCGTGCCGGGCGGCGATGCGAGTAAATATGCGCAACCACGCAACAATCCGCCAAGCAACCTTCACCTGACGACCAAGGGGCGCAGGCGTCCCGCCTGTGTTCTTACCACGGGCGGGACGCCCGTGCCCCTTGACTGACCTCGCGCAATCTTGATTGGTTATTTTCTCATCGCCTCAGCCGGTGAGACCCGATGCAGTCAGTATGAGATCCAGGAACTCCTGACGCTCTTGTTCGTGACGATGGGTAACACAGCCCAATGCCCACGCATATACAGTGTCGTATCCGATGTCATCGTTGGGGGCATTGCCGCGGAGGACCATGGCGAAAGCGGCGACGGCCGTCGCAAAACGAAAGTCGGCGGAAGCGTGTTCAAACGCGATACCGGAATCGACCACCGGCGTCTCAAGCAACTGGCTGCGGGTAGCGCTTGGCGTCTTGTAACGCAGCTTCAGGTTAAGGAGTTCGCCCGATTGGGCCGCCGCGCTGGCGCGTGGCCGGGTCTGGTAACGCAGCGGGTCGACCGTCCCCTCGGACTCGTGGTATCCGGCGGGCACGACTTCGTACAGCGCGGTGACCGTGTGCCCGGCGCCGATTTCGCCGGCGTCTTTCGTGTCGTCGTTGAAGTCTGCGCGCGCGAGCATTCGGTTTTCGTAACCGATCAGCCGATAGGACTCCACTTCCGCCGGGTTGAATTCGACCTGTATCTTGACGTCTTTCGCAATGGTCACGAGATTCGCGATCATCCTGGCGCCGAAGATGCGTTTCGCTTCGTCAAAACCGTCGACGTAGCCGTAGTTTCCGTTGCCTTTGTCGGCGAGTTGTTCGAGGGTGCCGTCTTTAATGTTCCCAAAACCGAACCCGAGCGTAGTCAGGAAGATGCCTCCTTTCGCGCGCTCCTCAATGAACCGGATCAATTCGCCGCGATCGGTTACCCCCACGTTGATATCGCCATCGGTGGCGATGATGACGCGGTTGACGGCGCCGTCGCGGAAGTTCGCGCGGGCGATGTCGTAGGCCAGATGGATGCCTTGCCCTCCGTTCGTCGAGCCGCCGGCTTCGAGCCGCTCGATGGAATCCAGTATGACTCGCTTGCTCGCGCACGACGTGGAAGGCAGCACAGTCCCGGCTGCTCCCGCGTACACGCAGAGTGCGATGCGGTCGCGTTCGTCCAACTGCTTGACCAGGTATTGCAACGAGCGCTTCACGAGCGGCAGTTTGTTGGACGTCTGCATGGACCCGGATACGTCGATGAGAAACACGAGGTTGCAGGGCGGCCGCTCGTCTTCCGGCGGCTCGTAGCCGCGCAGGCCAATGCGCACGAGCCGGTGCTTGGGCTGCCATGGCACAGATGCCACGTCCACGTTCACCGAGAACGGCGCGTCGGAATCCGGCACGGGATAGTCGTAGGTGAAATAGTTGATGAACTCCTCGATGCGAACGGAATCGCGCGGCGGGCACACGCCCATTTGCAGCATGCGCCGCACGTTCGTGTAAGAGGCCGTATCCACGTCGATGGAAAACGTCGAGACGGGTTGATCCGCGACAAGCCGGAAGGGGTTGTCATCGTAATGGTCGTACTGCTCCGTGTTGAAAGGGTCCCAGCCGCTTCCGATGGGCGCTACCGCATCGGGCATGACCGGCTGAGTGATGTGCATATAGACTCTGGACGCAGGCTGCGGCGGTTGGGGCGGCGCATTCACGATGATCGTGTTGTTCACAACAGGTTGTGAAGCACTCGCCCAGTTCCGGCGGGGCGCACTTTCGGATTGAGCCATCGCTGACCCAGCAGGATTGTTGATGTCGGTAATGAGAAACCGCTCGACGCCTTCACGAAGGCGAAATAGCGTGTACTGCGGCGCGTGGCCCTCGGCTTTGTCAATCAGGGTCTGCCGCAGCGTCGCGGCGTCGCCTTGTGGTTGCAGAGGTAAGTTGCTTGGAAGGTCTGAGTGCCGGTACACCAATGCGATCGCAGCAGCGACAATAGCGAGAGAAAGAAAAGCAAGGCGCGGTACGTGCCGAGTCCCTTTCTTCCGCGGATCCGGCGCGTCCGTGTGTTGATCGGTCGTATCCATGAGTTTCACTCCTTCACCTATTCGCCCTTACGGCGCGCATTCCGAGGGAAGTCCGGTCGGCAAGGGTCCGAACAGTTCCGCCGAGACCGAGGTCACAGGAAACGTGGGGTCGGGATTCTCGGGCTCGTAAGGCCGGAACTCGACATGGCCATCCATAAAGAGCACGTTTGCACCAAAAGGCCGATGCGCGATCTGCGACGTGTCGAGCGACAGCCGATCCCAGAGGACCACGCCCGAACCCGAGGGGCCGTTCAGCAGATCCAGCGCATAGGGCAGTGGCGATTGCACGTCGACGTCGCGGTCAACCTCCCAATCGCCGCTCGTCAGCGCATCATGGAGTGTGACGGCATCGTAGTCGTCGCGAAGCGAGAACCCGGTGTACACGTAGTACCGCGACGAGACGCAATCCGGACGTTGTTCGCCGGATTCTCGTGATTCAAAACGGTGCGTTGCTGAGTCCGGATGGCTCGGGCAGATGAAGATCTCCAGGTCGGTGCAGTAATCGGGATAGAAGGACCGCAGGTCCGGCACCCAATTCCCCGGAACCGGACTCAGGGCGGGCCACCGCTCACCCTGCGATTCGTGGGCGAACATCTTGAAGGCGAGCCCCAACTGCTTCAGATTGGCTTGGCACCGGGTGCGATACCGCGATTCCCCAGCCGCATTCACGGCCGGCAACAGTAGGATCGCCAACAGACCGATCAATGCCGCGCTCAACAGCAGTTCCGCCCATGTGAGGATACGGCGGCGCGTTGAATGCGGTGCAAGTGGCTGGCCGCTGGGCGCTTCATTCGGTGCTTCGAGTCTCTCATCCATGTCCTTCCCTCCCCGGGCGGCGCATCGCCCGATGCCTTCTATTACGTGCGACGACAAGGGACGGTTCACTTCATCCGACAAAGTAGATGGCTTGGGTTTCAACGCAAAGATGCGAAGACGCCAAGAAGCGGGGCGTCTGCGGCAGAAATCCGGCCTAACTTCCCTATAGACAGAAACTTGGCTCTGCTCTATAGTGATACATCAGGTGTGGGGTATGAAAAACCGTGGAGGGATGCCGTCATGAAGAAGTACGCAGCGGAGTTCATCGGGACATTCTGGCTGGTTTTGGGCGGTTGCGGCAGCGCGGTGCTGGCCGCGGCGTTTCCGGAAGTGGGGATTGGGTTGCTCGGCGTCGCATTGGCGTTTGGTCTGACCGTGCTGACCATGGCCTACGCGATTGGCCATATTTCGGGCTGCCATCTCAATCCCGCGGTTTCCGTAGGGTTATGGGCCGGCGGCCGTTTTCCGGCCGCTCAACTGCTGCCGTACATCGTCGCGCAGGTCGTGGGCGCCATCGCAGCGGGGGGCGTGTTGTTTGTGATCGCGAGCGGCGCCCAAGGTTTTGCGCTCTCAGGGGGCTTTGCCTCGAACGGGTATGGCGCCCATTCCCCGGGCGGGTATTCGCTGCTTGCGGCGCTGGTCTGCGAAGTCGTCATGACGATGATGTTCCTGTTCGTCATCATGGGCGCGACCGACAAGCGCGCGCCACAGGGTATGGCGCCAATCGCCATCGGGTTGTGCCTGACGCTCATCCACCTCATCAGCATCCCGGTCACCAACACGTCCGTGAACCCGGCGCGCAGCACGGGGGTCGCCGTCTTTGTAGGCGATTGGGCGCTCGCGCAGCTGTGGCTCTTCTGGGTGGCGCCGATTATTGGCGGCGTCGTGGGCGCGGCAGTGTACCGGTTCGTCGCCAGTGACGAGGAGTGACGGCAGAAGCGGGTGTTTGCCGATCCAACCGGATTATGAAAGCGCCTTGTAATCTCAACGCTGACAGAGCCATAACGCGTCAAATCATGGGCTGGAAGCCCATGGCACCTCGAATCACGGGCTGGAAGCGCCGTGCCACCTCGTGCTTCGGGCTGGAAGCCCTACTCACTCGAACTACTCTAAGAGGAAGACGATGCGGTCGACGTAAATAGCATCGACCTCGCCGGGGTTGTTGACGGGTGCGCCCCAGACATACATGCCCGGTCTGAGGGTATGCACGCCGAGATCGATGAGTTGATAGCCGTCTTTCGTCGATTCGATCGGCACGGTTTGCTGGTTCACCGCGGCGCGGGCTTCGGCATCGTAGATGCCGAGTTGCATGGCGCTGCCGGTCTCGGCCTTGGAGTCGCAACGGACCGCGATGTAGACGCGTTGAGGAACGCGCGCGGTCATGTCGTCGGAGATGGGAAATTGGACAGCCCATTGGGTGTGGTTCCCAGGCATGCGCGCGGCTTTCCCATCGGACGCCGCGGGATCGTCCACGAAGGATGACGACTCGCCCACATTGTACAGCCGAAACTCGTTGTCCTGAACGTCGAGCCAACGGTCAGTAGGAAGGTCTTTACATACCTCCGGCACGGTCGCTTCAACACCGCTGAACCGCGCGCGCAACACGGCGGCCAATTGATCGAAAGGACGGCCCTCGGCATAACTGCCGCAATTGAACGCTTCGCAGGTTTCGATGAACGCTTGCGTTGCCGCGGCCGGGTCGTCCGGACCGAGGAACAGACGATTCTGCAGCCGCGCGGAGCGTTTGAGGGCCTCGTACCGGTTCAGCCACGCGTAGGTCAGGGGTAGCCGCGCCCGGCGCACGCGCGCTTCGAGCATGCTGTCGCCCTCCACAGCGGCCTCGGCTTCGTCAAACAGGGCCTCCGCCGCATTTAGATCCTCAATGCGCAGCCATGCCGCGGTCGTGTCCTGGAAACAGCCAAAATGCACGTCGGCCTGCGTGACCGCGTCGCGCATGCGGTCCATGTAGCGGCGCAAGGGCCACGCCGCTGGGCCGTAGTACCCGGCCAAGAACTCGTCGATAAGCGCGTCGGGATCGCGAGAAGGGTCCCACATGAGATGGGCCAGCACCCACGCGCGGAGTTCCACGAAATCGCCACAAGACGATCCTGTGTCGCCCTGCTCGAAGAGTCCGATGCAGTTGTTCTCAACGAAGAAGCGGATGTTCGGCGCGAGCGACTGGTAATTGGGATGGGGAAGCAGATACTGGCGGAAATTGGTTACGTAGTCCCAAACATAGAGCTTGCCGGCGATGGCGCTCCACGCTTCCATATCGCGCCGGAAATCCGCGTTGCGCGTTGCGGTGGCGAGCGGTTCGGCGAAACTGCATTCGATGGTGCAGAGACGGATGACCACGTTCTCGCGCGGTTTCGCGTGGAGCGGCGCTTTGCGCGTGTACTGATAGGCGAGGGTTTCCACGAGCATGTCGGGGAACTCTTTCGCGATGTCTTCGGCCACCGCGTTGACGAAACGCACGAGCAGTCCGGACGGCGACCCTTCCTCAGTTTCGATTGCGGCGCAGTTGGCGCATTGACAGTTGCCGTGGCAGTCGTTCTGCGAAATGGAGATCATGCCTGCGGCGGGATTCTTGCGAATCCATTCCAGTGCGTTCTTCGTCAGTTCCGCGCGCATGGCGTCGTTGGTGAGGCAGAGCTGCGCGCCCTCGTGCGAGCGTTCGCCGTTGAGTTCGCTGTACCAGTCGGGGTGCGCCTCAAAATACTCTTCCGGCGGAAGCAGTTGGTAGAACGTGTGGCACCACCCGAGGATCTGGTAGTGGCCGCCGTATTCTTCCGGCACACCGTCGTGGTGGCCGTTGCACTTGCTGCGCGCGGCGAAGATGCCGTTCAACGCGTCGCGGTAGAAGGCTTCGCGGTACCGCAGTTTGGGCGTGTAGACCGTGTCGAGCACCGGGATCTCGAGGTTTGGCCGTGTCGGGATAAAGGTTTCGGCGGAGGTCCACCAGCGGCACCCGACGATGTCTTCGAGAAAAGTGTAGACGGCGTAGAGTGTGCCGCGCGGACGGCCTCCTGCGAGGTAGAGGGTGTCGCCATCGGTCTTGAGGACGATGCCATCATGGCCAAGCGCATCAAGGTCCAGTTCAGGAAAGGCCGCAGTCAGACGCTGCGACGGGCCGACGACGATCTGTTTCGCATCAGGCGCAACGGCGGTCTCTTCAACCATAGGGAGCGTCACGCCGGTGACCAACGCGAGGTGCTCCTGCAATTCCTTCGCCGCCCTGCGTTCGGTTTCGATGGCGCCCTCCGCGATGACGATGCTGTAATCGGATGCGCCGTCCTTCGCAAGGGTCATGGCAAATGCCGATTCCACGGTGGCCAGTAGCAGCGCCACAACAACGATTCCCCCGAATAACCGCATGATCCCCTCTCCCGTGATTGGTGAATATGTCCGGGTCGATTGTATGCGATTCGGAGCGGATCGGGAAAGAGGGACAACAGGGACGACAGGGACAGCAGGGACCGGATAGCGATTGAGCGCTAGAACGATGCGATTCGTTGAAGGTTCCGAAGGCACTACATAAGACGAAGATGGGTCCCCGCCTCCGCGGGGATGACGTAAAGGAGCGATACTTGGCGCACGCGGTTCCAACTTCGTCGCGTGCGAAGAGGTGCAGGCCATCGGAGAGGCGGGGCGTTGGATCTCGCGCTTTCGTCCTCACAATGCTACCCACGGCCAATTCTCGTGGCCCCATCTCCGTCATCCCCGCGGAGGCGGGGATCCATCTTGTGTGAGACAGCCAAACAGGTGTTTCGCAATCGCCGTCAGTCCGCCATGCGGCCGTTGCACACCAGCGCGAATCGTGCTACCTTTATAGCTATGACGCGGTTGCGGTTGCGGATGTCGAATCCAGGCGGGGGAATCCGATGAAGCAAATGACGGGCAGCAGGTGGCTTGGCGTTGCGGCCATTGTCGCGGGCTTCATGTGGATTGCATTCCTGATTCGTGCGTTCTCGGCCGATCTTCTCGCAGGCCGGAGCCGTGCAGGTGAATACGTTATATTGCTGGCGTTCACCTCGATCCTTACGACTCCAGCCGCTCTCGGCATCTATTACGGCGCACGAGTCCTGGAAACCCCAACCATATATCGAGTCCGGCGCGCATCGGCGGTCGTGTACGTCGTTTTTGCACTCGCTGTTCACTCCGCTGTTTTTCACTTAGCTTCACGCGTGGTTCGCGATGAATCGTATGACGACCTGTTGTTTTCTGCATTGTTGCTGGCGTGTACCACGGTGGCCATTGCGTTTCATGCGATCACGTGCCGCGTCGTTACGCGCCGCGAGGGATTTCACATCCTGGGATACCGCGAATTCGTCGGCAAGCTGGCAATCTTTATCGTCGCATTTGAGATTTGGACCGTCGGCGAAGATTTGACTCGAATGTTCTTCCCGCTGAACCCCGTCGAATCCGCCAATCTCTGGTTAGACGAAGCGATCGCATTTTCGCCGCTCATTTTCGCGTGGGCGTTCTATCGTATTTCCGTGAGGTTTGTTCGGAGGGGGCGCTGGGAGCCAACCAAGGCGGAGAAAGTTCCACCATGACCAAGCATCGGACGGAGGCGGGAGCCCAGAGGATGAGACACTTCTCGCCCAGCAGATTGTTGGGTCTTGCGGAGGCCACGGCACAAGGTCGATAGCGTATCTAGCGCAATTGACTACAACCGTTCTTTCCAGCGCTTGGGATCGCGACTTCCATGGAGTACGGCAAACACCGCTATCGTCTCGTCCTCGACTCGATAAAAATCCCGAAGGGGAACCGCCTTACAAGAATACGACGGACTCCACGTCGGAGTTCGGGGTACTGAAGTGGGGATTTCGCGATAGTATCGAAGGCATCGAGTACCTGCTCTAGAAACCGATGTCCCAAGCCGGATTGCTGCTCTTCATACCAACTTGCGGCGTCTTGAAGATCGATCTCTGCTTCCGGTCTGAGACGGACGTTTCGTGTCATATCCTGCGGCGGATCTCAGCGATGACTTCTGCCGCCGGGCGGCCCGGGTTACGGTCTACTTCGTAAGCGTCCAATCGCCGGTCAAGCTCGATCTGCTGTTCCCGGGTCAATTCGAGCGCGTGTTGCTCGGCGGCGATACTGTCCCACAAATCTTCAACAAGCTGAATCCGCTCGTTCAGGGGAAGGTCGTATAGGTTTGGATTCATGTGAGAATCTCCCATGAACTTCATCGGAATCAGTATACCCGATCGTGCGCCTTGTACGGCACGTCCTTCGCTACAACGGACTCGGCAGGAACGCGTCGGCGTAGATGGCTCCAAGGCTGGCGCCGGCGAGGAAGGTCTTGCGTTGGAGGGTGCGGACGATGTCGGGGTTGCCGCAGAGGTAGACTTTCCAGCCTTTGAGGGGGCCGGCGGTTTCGAGGGCGAAGGTGTCGATGCTGG
>JAHDWY010000157.1:0-1516 GCA_023384315.1 Candidatus Hydrogenedentota bacterium
AAAACCGGACATTTCTAATTCGCAGAAAAGCGGACATTTCTATTTTGCGTTGACAGCAGTCTTTAATCTGTCAAGTGTTATTGTTTTGTCCACAGGACATTGGGACGAAGCATCTGAAGTACATGAAGCAGTTTGTGTAGAGGGGGTAGCCACTCGTGTTTTATGGACCGAATGGACGATCGAAGGCTGGATTATCTCATCGACGATTAGTTATCCGCGCGTAATCTGCGGTTTGAGGACGGCGGTGTCGGAGTCTTGGTAGGCTTCGATGAGGCGTTGGAACATGGCTTCGTTTTCGTAGGTGCCGACGATGGCGCCGCCGGACCCGGCGAACTTGGCGCTGGCGCCGACGGAGCGGGCGCGTTCGACGAGGTCGATGTTGTCATCGGAGAGGCGGTAGAGGGATCGGCGCAGGTCGAAGTTCTTGTCGAGGAGAGGGCCAATCTCCGAACCCTTGCCGGCGAGGAGCAGGTCGCGGACTTGTTGGGCGTAGGACGCGAACTCTTTCATGGCGTCGACGACGACGGGGTCGCCGTTGTGCCAGCGCTCGCGAATGTTGTTGTGGAACACTTCCGAGCCTTCGGCCAATCCGGTCCGGTAGGCGATGTAGAGATTCGGCAGCAGTTCCGGATCGAGTTCCTCGTAACGGCCGTGGCCATGCTCCTTCATGAAGGCCTCGTCGAAGTCCATGAACACGCAGTCCTCGTAGACCTGGATGACGCGGTCCTGCAATCCGGCGGAAATACCGAGTTCGGCCTCGACGCTGAGGATGACGTTTGGCTGAATTTCCTTCGGGATCTCGACCTCGTAGTACTCCATCAGGCAACGGAGGGTGGCCGTGACGAGGGCGCTGGACCCCGCCATTCCCACGTGCCGCGGGATGGTGGTGCGGTAGCGGATCAGGAAATTCTTGTTCGCCAGGCCGATCCCTTCGGCATCGCAGTAGTCGGAAAACTTGCGGATCGTCGCCTTCACGAGACGGATGGCGCCGTAGTAGCCGTAGACCTGCACGTCCTGTACGAGATCCCGCATGGAGGCGTAGGTGGAGCGGTCCCGCATACTGGGGATAATCTCGACTTCGGGGTGCTCGTAGAGGCTGACCTTGGCGGCGAAATTGCGGATCGTAAAGCTGATGGTCTTGCCGAAATAGCCGTCGGACGGATTGCCGATTAGCCCGGCTCGGGCGTAAGCAGTTGCTTCGCATGCCATTACAGGTCTCCTACACCCGGAAGGTTAAACTGGTCGACCAAGGATAGGCGTGGGAAACGATAAGATCAAGTAACCAGTCCAAGAGGTGTTCTCGTTTTTGCCAAATCCGAAATCCGACCCTGGCTCCGCCGGAGGCTATGCCGAGGCGAGAGCACGAAATCCGAAACAAATTCTAATGACCAAAATTCGCAACAGGGCGTCTCCCTCTGGCTTGGGCAACTCCCTGAGGCTTGGGCGTCCCCGCCCAAGGGTCTCGCGAGAGGGCAACCCGTGGTGCTATCTCACTGAAGAGCTTGGGCGGGGACGC
>JAHDWY010000157.1:1526-8455 GCA_023384315.1 Candidatus Hydrogenedentota bacterium
CATGCCAATACGCAGGCATCATTGATTTCCCGAGCGACCATGCTAGCGCCGTCGCGATAGTCAATAGAGCAGATTTGGCCGCTGACAATTGGGTATAAAGGAGTTGTGAATTGCGATTGATTGTCGAATCGGGAAACTGGTACCATTAGTACAGATCGGGAATATTCCTGAATCGCCCCGGGGGAACCGAAGACGCGCGTTCTGGCTCCCTCATTTCCGTAAACCGGTGTGAAAGAAGTCCGTTGAGCAAATCACCTGCTGAATCTCCCCCACGCTCTCCTGAATTCGAGAAGCTGGTGTTGGAGCACATGGATATGCTGTACGCGGTCGCGTTGCGGCACACGCGCAACACGGCTGACGCATACGATCTGACTCAAAACACCGTCCTGAAGGCGCTGCGATTCCACGACAAGTTCGAAAAAGGAACGTATATCAAGGCGTGGTTGCTGACGATCCTGCGCAACACGTTTATCAATGAGTACCGACGCAAGGCGCGCCGCCCCACCTTCGTCGAACTCACCGGCGCGGAGCCCGCCGAAGACACTTCGCTCGATCCCAACCTGAACTACGAACCGCCTGAACGGACGCCTAGCGAGTTGCTCGAACTCCTGGACGACGAAGTGAAGCTGGCGGTCGAGTCACTGCCGGAGGACTTCCGGCAGGCGGTCATTATGGCCGATCTCGAGGATCTCTCGTACAAAGAGATCGCGGAAAAGATGGGCTGCCCCTTGGGCACGGTCATGTCCCGCCTCTATCGAGGGCGGAAGCTCCTTCGCGAACGCCTTTACGACTACGCGAAGAACAAGCGTCTCGTTTCCGACGAGCCTGACGAGTCAGGAAACGGAAAGACGAAGCCATCCAAATAGCGCAGGCTAGTGGCTATTCGGTGATTGTCCGCACATGTTCAATCGCCCGTGCAATTGCATTGCGTCTCGCTTCGATGGGCGCGGGATCCAGGGTGAAATTCGTCATACTGGCGGTGATGGCATCAGGCACCTCCAAGAGCGCGCGGTACTCGTTCAGTTCGGCTTCGCCAACCGCTTCCGCTCTGGAATCCTCCAGCAATCCGCGCAGGATGGCCAGGTATTCGTAGTCTTCGACGCCGTCACGAAGCATCTCCCAGCGAATGCTGTCCACGGGTCCGGCAAGAACTGCTTCGCTCTGGGATCCATCGGCCGCGGCTTCAGGCGGATACATAAAGCGCCCGTCGCCGTTGCCCCACGGCAACTTGACTCCCGGAGGCGTGCCGTAACCGGTGGTCCACCCCATGGGGTCGGCGTAGGGGTTCTGCGGTTCGTCGGGGAAGGCCGTGTTACTCGTCCAGTAGTTGCTTTGCCAAATGAGAATTCCATCGATCTTGCGCTGCCAGGTCTGCCATAGCCAGACGCGAAGCGCTGTGCCGGGATGATCGATGAAGAGGCCGCAATAGGGCGCCGTCGGCCAAGTGCACACATACCACCAGAACTTCTCCCCCTCCGCGCGCCGCACTTCCGCATCCTCCATGTCGAAGGCATCTGAAATTGGGCACCACAAGGTAGGGCCGCCGATGAGTTCCGGTTCCACTTGCTCAGTTAGCATCCGGGGGATGCCGGGTGCGGCTTCGCGGATCTTGCGGAAGCCATTCATGACGAAGTCGTAGTCCTTGGGATCCGGCTCATCGAACCAATAAACATAGGCTTCGTCGAGCCAGCCTTTGTCGCGGAGATGGGCCTCAACCTGGCGGCAATAGTTCGCAAAGGCCGCTTGGTATTCGGGCGTATCCTCGGTGTAGCCCAGGAGGGAAGGCTCCGTGCGTGCGTGAAAGGTGCCGCCGCCCATCCCGATGATCGGGAGTTGGAAGGAAGTAAAGCCGAAATTGTCCATGGCCTTCGTCATGGCTGTATCCCATGCGGTCCAATCGATTGTGGGCGTGAACGCCTCTTCGAGATTTGAGGTCGTGCCTTGTTTGTAGTGGTCGACGCCCGGCCAAGTGACAACGAAGGGATCGAGTGGCGCGGGATTGTAGGGGCTGATCCGGTGCTCGCTGAAACTCTGCAAGTACTGGTCCATCACTTCTCGCTGTTGCGATGGTTCGGTGAGGTTGTGATACCGGTAGACCTCCCCGGGGGAGAATCCGAATGCCGAGGTACACGTGGGGCGATCCGGAAGATCGAAGCCATACACTTCTACCTGGAGCGGCACTTTGGATTCGTAGCCCTCTGCCGAGAGTTGCACGTTGCCTTCATACAGGCCCGGCTTTGCGTCTCGCGGCACATGCACTCGAATCCACAGCGGCTGGTTCATTCCAGCCGATATGTCGAGAGGCGCGTTAAGCGGTGGCAGGGGATCGGGCCATGGCGCGATGGCGCCGGTATGATCCGTCGGAATCGTCACGTCCACATACCGGACTCGCAGCACGTCGATGGAGTTGCTCGTCATGATCGCGCCGTTCGGGCCCCGCAGTTCGCCAACCGCCGCCGTGAGTCCCTTCAAATCGCGCGCCGGTCGAACGACAAGTTGCGCGGCTTCCGCTTCGTTTCGCGCAGCGCGAATGAGGATGGCGTTGGCCACTGCCTCTGGAAGCGGACGGTCCGTGCTGATTTTCCAGCCGGACGAGGCCCACCACACTCCGATGTCCTCGTTCGATTGAGGCAGACGTTCGCCATAGGTCGCATCGTAGAGTACCGGCACATGGAACGATCCTTGCGCATGGAAGGAGCCGGCGCCGTCCACGCGCAGGTCAAAGCGGTACTCGCCCGAACGCGTGACGGTGTAGGGCACCTCTAGCAAAGATTCTCCCGGCCGCGCGGCGATTTCGGCTTCAAAAACTCCCTGCTCGCCATCGCGATGCACGATCGTGACGGTTGCGTTGAGGGGTAACGCGGATTGGGTCCGATTCTCGATCCGGGCGGCAATTACGTTCGTGCCACCCGGGCGGGCGTCTCCAAAATCCGTGCAGGTTACGCCAAGCTGTGGATCGACGCTATCCACGGCGAGCAACCTGGAGTCTCCGCTGAACTCCAGGGGATCGCCGTCGAATTCGGATTCATACGCGTATTCTTTCAGGATGAATGCCGAATCGCTCCCTTCACCGCGCAGACGCACGCTGATGGAGTTGGCGGGAAAGAGGTCTGGAGGAATCGCGAATTGCAGTATCCCCGATTCGGTCATCTCCCCCACGTTCATCCAGTCCGAATCCGCGGCACGCGCCTCGATACGCAAAGTCCCCGCGGTGTACTCGCTGATATTGACCCGTACGGTGGCGCTACGTTGGTTGCGCGCGCCGATGGCGTGACGATAGACAATCTCGCTGCCGTCGGTAACGGTCCAGCGATTGGTGTTGAAGGCACACGCTTGAGACACGAGGGGCCGAGCGTAGTTCCCAAAACTCCCGGCAAGGGGGCTGTGAAACGAATAGTCGTTTCCCGAAACGGATTCGCCTTTTCCGAGTGCGATATCCCCATGGGCTGCGTGCACAGCTTGCGCGACGCACAGGGAAACATCGTCGAACGCCAGCGTTCCAGGAACGCGCCACTGGCCGAATCGCAGGGTGGCCATATCGGCGGTCAGATTTGACGGCGTGAGGAAAACGGTGGTGTATTCTTGCCATTCCACAGGAGGGACGCCCAAGTCTCGGTTGGCAAACTGGGGTCCCGTCATGGCGGTGCCTCCGGCGGGCGAGGTTACCGTGCGCGCCCGAAAGCGGAGCAGGTACAGCGCAGAGGGTTCCAGGGGCAGCGGGCCCGTTCGCCAACTATTGGAATCTTCTCCGGTCCCTGTGACGGTGATGGCGCGATCATCGGCTATCCATTTGCCGGGACCGCCCGATAGGGTCCACGAAGGCTCAGCGGCGGGGTCGGTGTCAAAGGCGCCGTTCGGAACCGGAATCACCTGCGCACCCGCCATGGCCGCATTGAGGGCTAGAATCCAGGTAACTGCTTTCCCCTTGCACATAGCAATCCCCCTTTGGCGTCGATGGACACATCGCGAAAATATGCCTATTTCCGGAAGAGTTTTTGAACCGCGTCCAGTAGTTCGGCGGACGCGATGACGATAACGGAATCGCCCGATTGCACGACGGAATCCCCTTTCGGCACCACGACTTTCTCGCCGCGCAGAATGCTGGCAACCAGCGCGCCACGGGGCAGCCGTACGTCTTTGAGCGCCTTCCCGTGCAGGGCAGAATCGCCATTGACCGTCAGTTCGACAA
Source organism: Candidatus Hydrogenedentota bacterium (assembly GCA_023384315.1). Taxonomy (GTDB): domain Bacteria; phylum Hydrogenedentota; class Hydrogenedentia; order Hydrogenedentales; family SLHB01; genus JAHDWY01. Next base: position 5,716 of record JAHDWY010000157.1, read on the forward strand.
TTTCGATGTCGCCCTCCTCAAGCACAGCGAGCGTGGAGATGTTCTGTTGGTGAACGAGGCGAAGGATCCGGTTGGCAATACTGGCGCGAGGCGTCACGGCGTGGTCGATGCCGAGCTTGCGCACGAGGGGCGCAAAGTCGGGCTGGTGGACGACAGCGATTGTCTGCGCCGCGCCGACCTCTTTCGCGAGCACGCCGGCCATGATGTTCTTCTCGTCGTCCCTTGTGCAGGAAACGAAGACATCCGCGCGGTCGACGTGTTCCTGTTCGAGGGCCACGCGGGAGGTGGCGTCGCGGCAGACGACCTTCGCCTTCTTGAGCTTGGCCGCCATCTGATTGCAGCGCGAGAGATTCCAGTCGATGATCTTGACCGATTGGCCCCGCTCTTCGAGGATGCGGGCGAGGTGCATGCCGATGCTGCTGCCGCCCATGATGGTGATCTTCTCGGCCTTCTCCTCGCGGCCCTTGAACATGCTGAGCATGTAGTCGATCTGATCGCGCTCGCCGATGAAGGTGACGACATCGCCGGGCTCGATGGTGGAATCGCCGTGGGGGATCAAGGTTTGGCCGTTTCGCGTGATCGCGCCGACAAGGGTTCCTGTTGGGAACTGGACATCCTTGAGCGCCTTGCCACCGGAGGTGGGCGATTTGGTGACGCGCAGTTGCCGCATCTTGACGAGTCCGCGGCCAAAATCTTCCGTTGAGACGACGCCGGGACTCTCGATGTACTTGGCAATCTCCAGCGCGGTTAGCGCTTCGGGACTGAGAATGTAATCGATACCCAGGACTGTTTCGTACAGGATATTGGATTCAAAATAGACCGGTTCATCGACCCGGGCAACGACGTTCTTGGCGCCGAGTCCCTTTGCAGCGGCGGCGGCAATGAGGTTGACCTCGTCGCTACCGGTAACCGATACGAAGAGATCAGCCGAGGCGACGCCGAGTTCGGTCATCAGCATGACCGACGCCGCGCTTCCTTCGACGACACTCACGTCAAGCGCGTAGTCCACCTGTTCGACCCGGTTCATGTCCGACTCGATCACGGTAACATCGTGCCCTTCCAGGCTGAGGAGGCGGGCCAGATGAAACCCGACGCGACCGCCGCCTGCCAGAAAGATGTTCATGGTGTATCCCCTCTCATATGACGCCGAAAACGCGCCTCTCGCCGATCCGTGGATCATCTCGCAAGGGGTGCGGCTGTGTCAACCGGACTACCTTTCGCGATTACCATTCGTGCGGCGCAACGACGCGGGCCGGATGCTGAGGGCGAACCCGTGATAAACTGGAGGGGTACACGGCTGCGCGTTTCAACACTTGTGAAGGCGTAACAATGGCAATCAAATACGTTCGGAAGGACTTTCGCGAGCATGCCAAGGGGGCGCACCGCGACCTGCCGCCCGTGCAGCGCCCCATATTGCCCTTTCCCAAGACTCGCTGGAAACGCGTCCAGATCTTCTCCCTGCTGATCCTGATTTGTCTCCTGTTCATCCTGGACGGCCTGCAACGGCGGCGCGAAGCGATTCAGAACGAGGTGACCGTGACCGAGGGGATTGTCGTGGGCAAGTCCGAGGCGGACGGAGACGCAGACGACGGCGTCTACACAGTGGACTTGGAACTGCCGTTGGAAGGCGAGGAACCTGCCAGCGTTGAGGCTGTCTGCGGCGAGGAGTTATGGCAAATGCTGGAGCCGGGCACTCCGGTCCAGGTCCGGTACTACACCATGCTTCGAGACGGCCGGTTGGTGATTCAATCCATCACGCCCATCGATGACGCGGAATCTGCCGGCCCACCCGCGGACTGATTTGCTTCCAGGCCATCAGGCCTACTTCGCCGGGCCTCCTTCTTCCTTCGACTTCTCCGCTGCGATGATCTCTTCGTATTCGATGGGATGGCGCTCTTTGATGTCCTCTTCCGTAATACGGCCGGTGATCCAGGACCAGTTCATGGGATAGGTGTCGGGATCGAGGACCATGTAATACATGTGCCAGACGACGATGGTGAGGCACGCGAGCCAGGCTTCGTAGTAGTGGATCAAAGCGGCGATATCGAGCAGGTACTTGGGGAAGTACTGGAGGAACAGCCCGCCGTACCACATGGCGAAGCCGGTGATGATCATCAGGACCGAACCCCACCAGAGCCCCCAGTACTCGAACTTCTCGCTGTAGCTGTAGCGGTCGAAGCGGGGTTGCTCCTTGCGAAGGCCGACGCCGTAGGCGAGATTCTGGAACACGTGTTTGGCATCGGTGAAGGTGAACGTGAGTTTTCGGATATCTCTGCGGCCGCTCCTGAAGAAGATACTGTAGAGCACATTCCAGACCGTCAGCACAACCAGGACGATACCGGCCACGCGATGAACGGTTCCGCGGATCGCCAGGTCTTCGCTGTTGAAGAAGAAGATTTTGGCCCACCAGGTATCAGGAAATCGCAGCGCGAATCCGGAGATGGCGAGGGCGATGAAGGCAATTGTCAGAACCATGTGGCCGATGGTGTGGCCTTTGGTGAAACGTTGAAAGGTGCCTTTGCCGGCCATTTCGACATGGAGTTTCGAGAATGCGTGGCGGCCCATGAGCAGCGTATTGTGGACGACCATACCGCCGATGACGATCCCGATGAGCCACAGGTATACGAGGCGCACGATGCCCAAGGCTCTCTGACCGGGATCGGTAGGAATGATGTGAACCGGTCCCGCGGCGAAGTTCGGTCCCGCGCCAGGGTGGCACTGGGCGCAGGTTTCGGGCAGG
>JAHDWY010000158.1 GCA_023384315.1 Candidatus Hydrogenedentota bacterium
CGGCAACCGAGGCCAACGCGCTACCTAGTGCAAGTCCGGCGAGCACGCCGATTCGCCAGGATCGAATCATGCTGCGATTACTCCCTACCTTGAGCGGCAATTATGGTACCACAAAAGGCACCCACGGAAAGTTCCCTACGCCTTCGGTTGGAATCCGCTATAGTAATGGCCTTGCTGACAGGGAGGCCGTGCGCCATGCTGACATCGCTCATGTTCATTGTCATGACCTCGGGTGCGCCGTTGACGGATTCCGCCCGGGGCCTGGTTACTGACTGGCTGCAAACGCCTGTGTTGGAAAGCGGCACGACCGATCGGGAGATCCGCGACTTCGTGGTCAATCGCGTTCCGCCGGTACAGGTCCCCGCGAGCGCCGAGGAATGGGACGAAACCCAGGCGGCCTTGCGCGAACGAATGTTGGCCGACATCGTGTATCGCGGCGTGCCGAAGGAATGGTACGAGGGGCCGGTACAGGTCGAGTGGGCCGACACCATCGAGACGGACAAGGGGTATCGCATTCGCAAGCTCCGATACCAGGCCGTGCCGGGCATGTGGATTCCCGCGATGCTCTACGAGCCGGAGAACCTCGCCGAGAAAGCACCGGCCCTGCTCAGTGTGAACGGCCATGTCGGCGATCCGGGAAAGAGTGTGGAGTTCATACAAGCACGATGCATCACGCTCGCGAAACGCGGCGCGCTCGTCCTGCACCCCGAATGGTTGTTCTTCGGCGAACTCGCCGATCCCGGATTTCGTCACAACGATTCGGCCTACCTGAACCAATGCGGCGTGAGCGGTCTTTCAATCTTCTACCAGGCCATGAAACGAGGTCTGGACGTATTGCTGGAGCATCCGTCGGTCGATCCTGAACGAATTGCCATGACGGGACTTTCCGGCGGCGGTTGGCAGACGATCATTCTGAGTTCGCTGGATACGCGTATTCGCGCCACTGCACCGAACGCGGGATATGTAGGGCTCGCGGTCCGGGCCGACCACAGCCAGGATATCGGCGACCTCGAACAGATACCGGTCGATCTCCTGAAAGTAGCGGACTACACGCACTTGACAGCCATGCTGACGCCGCGGCCTGCCTTGTTGATCTACAACATCAAGGACGATTGCTGCTTTCAATCGGACCGCGTGTGGCCAAACGTGTACGAACCTATCGCACCGTTCTATGCCTTGTATGACGCGGGCGAGCGTTTCCAGCGCCACGAAAACATCGATCCCGGCACCCACAACTATGATCTGGACAACCGTCTGGCTTTATACCGGTTCCTGAGTGAACAGTGGGGCCTCGACTGGCCGGACGAGGAACCCGCGTACGAGGGCGAGGTGCGCACGCTCGAAGAACTCGCCGCCGGCGTACCCGATGGAAACGAAACCTTTCACTCGCTGGCGCGAAAGACGATGGAGAACCTCCCGGCGTCCCTGTCCCAGGAGCCGGCCGACACGCGTCGCGTTCTTGCCGAAACCGTTCGGTGGAAACCCACGTCGGGAAACGTTGAACCCGTCGAAGAAGCGGTCAGCGAGGGCGTTTCCCGTGTGCGAGGACAATTGAAGCTGAAGGATTGGACGGTACCCTTCGCCCTATTCGAAACCGACGACCCGGCCGCGACGGCCACGACAATTCTGGTTGCGGACGAGGGCAAATCCTCCATGAGCGAAACGGCGATTTCGTTGGTGGGCGCCGGGCAGCGGGTCATCGCCGTCGACCTGCTGTACTTCGGTGAATGCGCACCGGGCGGAGGCAGGCAGTCCCAATCCGCAATGTTGATAGACGCCACCGGAGAACGCCTCCTGGGTGAGCAAGTCAAACAAATGACCGCGCTCATCAACGCCGCGTCGCAAGTCTACGGTGACGTGCCGTTGCACATCCGTGCGGCCGGGACCAACGCGAGCGTGGTTGCGCTGATCGCGGGCGGCATCATGGGAGACGCGGTCTTCGAAGTTCGCACCTCCGACGGCCTCGAATCGCTAAAGGAATGCCTGGACCAGGGGATTCGCTACGATGACAAGCCGGCGCTGTTCACGTTCGGAATCATGGAACGCTTCGACATACCGCAACTGCGGGGATTCTGCTCGGCATTCGTGCCCGAGTAGCGGCGAATCGGACTCCAAAGTGCACGCACATCGCGATTCGACCATACTGGGTTTTCCATCACAGAATCATTCGGCGGAGAATCACGATGCATATGCGAAAGTCATTTTCTCTCATAGCCGCAATGCTGTGTTTCGCGGCCTTCCTGCCGAGTTTCGCGGAAGCGGTCGCGAACGCACCGAATCCCGAGGCGATCGAGGCAGTTATCTCCGGCTCGCGAGCTGACGCCAACGCGGCGTGGTGGGGATTCCATCCCGAGGATTCAACCGAGGCCATTCAATCGGCAATCGATTCGGGCGCGGCAACAGTGACGATTCCGTACATGGGCCAACCGTGGATCGTCCGGCCCATTACCCTGCGCAGCAACCTGGAACTGATTCTGGAGCCGGGCGTGCTAGTCCTTGCGAAGAAGGACGAATTCCACGGGCGCGGCGACTCACTGTTTCGCGCGACGGACATGACGGACATCACGATCCGCGGTTACGGCGCCACTTTGCGCATGCGCAAGAAGGACTATCAGAGCGAAGCGTACGAACGCGCGGAATGGCGGATGGGCGTCGCCATCGTAGGGTGCAAGCGCGTCACGATCAAGGGCCTGCGGGTCGAAAGTTCGGGGGGCGACGGATTCTACGTCGGTTCCAGCGGCAAGAATCGCTGGAGTGAAGATGTCACCATTCGCGACTGCGTCAGCCATGATAATCACCGGCAAGGCCTGAGCGTCATCAGTGCGCAAAACCTGCTCGTGGAGAATTGTGTCTTCTCCGGCACGAGCGGGACCCCGCCGGAGGCCGGGATCGATCTGGAACCGGACAGCGCGGACGAACGGCTCGTGAACTGCGTCGTCCGCAATTGCGTGTTCGAGAACAACAGTGGTCATCAGGTTCTCGTCTACCTCAAACCGCTCACCAGCGAGAGCGAACCCGTATCCATCCGGTTCGAGAACTGCCATTCGCGCATGGGCGATCCCGGGATGACGCTCGACGATTTCACGGACATGAACCAGCGCGGGTGGTCCGGCATGAGCGTGGGCGCCGTGGGCGACAACGGTCCGCAGGGCAGCATCGAATTCATCAACTGCACCTCCGAGAGCACCGGGAAGGAAGGCGCGAAAATCTTCGACAAGTCCGCGAAGGGCGCGCGCGTCCGCTTCGTAAATTGCAGTTGGACGCGACCCTGGGTGTCGGCGTTCCGCGAGTATGGCGGGCTGCGCGTTCCAGTTCTGCTGCATCTCCGGCGGCCGGAGATCACGCAGAATCTGGGCGGCGTTAATTTTGTGAACTGCCACGTCTACGACTCGGCGGCGCGTCCCGCAGTTGCCGCGTGGAACGACGCGGGCGCGGCGCAGATCCACGACGTGACGGGGACAATTGTGGTGCACAATCCCGCGGGGGCACGTACGCATCTCGGTGTCGAACCTCAAAACGTGTCGCTCGCCGTGGAGACGTTGGGGGACTAGGTGTCCTTTCCTTCGTCTGCGCCGGGCTCGTCCGCAAGGTAATCGATGCCGTAGATCTGTTTCGCACAATCGGGACAGATCGCGTGGGAGAACTCGGCCTCGGAACGCGCTTTGATGAAGGTCTCCAACTGATTCCAGTATCCGCTGTCGTCGCGAATGCGTTTGCAAGACGAGCAGATGGGGATGAGTCCCCGCAAGGTCTTGATGTGCGCCAGCGCGTCCCGCAATTCCGCGATTAATCGTTCGCGCTCGGTCTGGATCCGTTTGCGCTCCGTTATGTCCTGCAAGATTCCACGTATGATGACGTCGCCGGTCAGACTGTCCTTTGTCAATTCACCCCGTTGATGAATGAACCGTTCATCCCCGTCGGGCCGGAGGATTCGGTGGTCGAAATCAAGGGGTGCGCCGGTTGCCAGGGCCTCGCGAACGGCGTCATCCAGCGTGGTTAGGTCTTCGGGGTGGATTGTGTCCCGAATGTCGGACACAGCAGGCGTCCGCCGAACGGACGGCCATCCCAAAATCCTCGACACCTGCGGGCTGCACACCATCGTATTGCGTGTGACGTTCCACTCCCAGTTGCCAACGAGGGCGATTCGCTGGGCCTCACCCAGGCTGGCTTCGCTTTTGCGCAGGCTGCGTTCCGAATCCTGAAGCCGGCGCTGCTTAAGATAGAGAGAAATCAACGACGCCAGAACGAGTGCGATCAGGGTGCTGACGGGAATGACGAATCCCAGCCGCGCATAGAACGGAGGTTCGACGATCACGCTGAAAACCGATGGGGTAGCGTCGAAATTCCGGTCCTCATCCGTTGCACGGACTTCTAACTGATACTCGCCCGCGGGAAGACCGGAGACGACAGCCACACTCGATGTCTGGACCGGCCCCCACGGAGTCTCCGGCCCGGATGGCGCAATGACCCGCCAGGAATAGGCAATGTCGCGGGGGAGCGTGCGGTGCCACGCGTCCGTCCCGCTGAAAGAAAAAATGCCCGTACCACCTGCAGCGATGGTCTCCGTCGCAGCCGTCACTGTCGTGTCCGGAGCAGACTGCTCGGGCGCATAGCGGAGAATCCCGCTGCGATCCGACGCAAGCCAGATAGTGCCGGCGGGATGCTCGGCAAAGGTCACGCCCGATGCATTTGGAAGGCCATGGCGGTGTCCGAAGTAGATCCAGCGCCCGTCTTTGAAAGACGACACACCCTTGCGCCGGTATGCCACCCAGACGGTCCCATCGGACGCCTCGAAGATTTGGGAGACGTGATCGCTGACCAAGCCATTGCTACGGGTGATGTGGGTCGTCGCGTTGCCGTCGTATACGACGATCCCATTGCCGTAGGTGCCAAACCAGACTTTTCCGTCGCTCATGCAGCGAACGGCCGTGAAGTGTCCTCCCTGCGGCAAATGCGCGAAGGGGCGGAGGGGCCGGACCTGCCCATCTTTCCAGATGTTGATGCCCGACTCATAGCACACGTAGGCGGTACTGTCGTTCGCGATGTCGATGTCGTACGCCCAACTTTCGCGGGTGTCGGCGTGACGCCTCAGGGGCTGCCACTTGCCGCCTTCAAGGATAAAGATGCCCTTGCTGCCCAGGAGCCAGGGTTTGTCATCGAGGCCCCATTCTACTCGGATGGTCTGCATACCCGGCGGGATTGGCGCAACCTCGACGACGTCGCCAGTGTCTACACGAAAACTGATGGCATCCAGGTCGCAAAGCGCCCAAATCAGACCGTCGCGAGGGGTGGAGAACCACTTGGGACGAAAGCGATCGTGTTGCACCGGCGCGGTGGCTGACCACTGGCCATCCTCGAAACGGATCAGGTTTCCCTCGCTGTCGGCACTGAGCGGGGGAACATCCAAATCCGCGAACAGCGGCGTAGCCCGAATGGGTATCCCGTCGCCGGTCCGCGCGTGTGTCGCCCAGATTGGCACCGTTCCTCGCACGAGGCCCTCGCGGGTTCCGACCCAGGGAGTGCCCGTATTCCCACAAAGCAGCGCTGAAACCTCGGGATCCCCGATGTCCGGCCCCATATCCAATTTGCGCCAGCCAGCCGCGTCAAGTGCCCATACGCCGCGATCCGTTCCAACGAGAACATCGCCGGATTCCGACTCGGCGACGACGCGAACGGGGGTGGCAATGGTGTCGATGAATTCCCATCGGTTGGCCGAGTGCAGCGCCAGGACTTCACCGCCGGCACCCCAGATTCGCCCGGCGCTATCCTGGTAGAGGGAATTGACCGTAGCCGTGAGTCCCTGATCTGGGCCGTGTTCGCGCCACACGCCCTCGTTGAATTGGAATACGCTGCCGTCGTGCATGGCAAGCCAGATGCTCCCATCCGCCGCCTGCATCACGTCGTCGACGCCTTCCGGCGAAGGGATTTCGGGGTAGCCGACGAAAACCCATTCATCGGGAGCGCCGGTGTGGCCGGGTAGACCTAGCGGATGATCGCCGAGAGCCATCACCCCACCGGACGCCAGGCCGAAACAGATCACCCCTGACTGGAGCACGGCAGAACATCGGATCGAGTTGGACGGCAATGCCGGTGTCGTGACCGTCGTGTACGCGCGGATGGCATCTCCGAAGATATGCGCGAGACCGTCGGCGCCGCCCACCCAAAGGCCGCCATCCGCGTCGGGCGCAAAACAACGAACCCAATCGCTTGGGAGTCCGTTTGCCGAGGTGAACGTCCGCGATTCGGTGCCATCGATACGGCAGACGCCTTTGCCCCAAACCGCAACCCAAAGCGTGCCGGAGGGGTCTTCGTAGAGGTCCGTGATGCGGTCATCGGCCACGGAAAGGGGGGACCGATAGACGCGGAAGGAATATTGTTCAGCAGCCCCCAAGGAGGCGCAAAAACAACTGACAATGCCCAAAGCAATCAAACTGCGCAAATGCACTTCGGCTCTGCCTTTGGCCGGTTCGCTAGCCGGAATCTTCCCGTTTGGGAGTGAGACAGCAAAGTTGACCTTTAGTGCGACTGTACGCACTAACGGTGGAATTCTATATCGCGCAAGGTGTTGCGTCAAACTTCGCCCGATTGCCGAGGGAAAAGTTGGCGCGAATCCTCGCCGAATGCTAGGGTGGTACGCGCTCTGCATCCTCGAGTCCGAGGTCCAGGAGCGGTTTCGGCGAAATCAGAGAGGAGAGGTACCATGATTGCACCCGTCCGGCGCTCAAGAACGCACTTTCTTACCGTTCTGTCCATCGTGTCGACGGTAGCCGCCTTCGCGGCGGAACTACCGGGAGCCGGTGACGACGCGGGAAAGACGGTGATCTATCGCGACACTTGGGGGATTCCGCACATTTATGCCCCGACAGAACGTGCCGGACTTTACGCCATGGGTTGGGCGCAAGCCGAGGACCGTCCTGCGGAACTGCTCAAGAACCTAAAACGCGGCTTGGGTGAGCTGTCCAGTGTTGAAGGGGAAGGCGCGATTGAATCGGACCAGGTCGCCCATCTGTGGGAGTTGTATGAAGGGTCTAAGCGCGACGCGGATCAGGTACGGCCGGAGGTGCGTGAACACATGCAAGCCTTCGCACAAGGCATCAACGATTACTATGCCGCGCACCCCGAGGATGTGCCGGAATGGTGGGACCACGACGAGGTCGACGAGTTCATGATCATGGCCTTCGGCAGGCTGTTCCTGCAGTCCTGGTCCTTCGACGACGGGTTTGCCGATCTGAAGCGGGCAGGCGTGGAGCCGGGGTTTGACCGGGTGGAACGGGGCTCCAATCAGTTTGCGGTCGCGCCGGAACGCAGCGCGGAGAACGCAGCTATCCTGTATATCGACCCGCATCTCGGCTGGTTCGGCGCGTCGCGGTTCTGGGAGTTCCGCGTCCACGCGGGCAAGTGGATCGGGAGCGGGTTCTCGTTGCCGGGCCAGCCTTACATCGGATTGGGTCATAACGAAAACCTGGCCTGGGCCATGACGACGGGCGGTCCGGATACAGCGGACGTTTACGAACTGACACTAAACGCCGAGAATCCGAAGGAGTACCTGTACGACGGCGAGTGGCGCGCGTTAGAGGAACGGGAAGTCACGCTGAACGTGAAGGGCGCGGGCGCGCAAACATTACCGATACTGGAATCGCATCACGGTCCGGTGGTGGCCATCCGTAATGGAAAAGGGTACGCGCTCAAATCGGCCTATGCCGACGCGGTAGCAGGAAACGAAGCGTGGTACGAGTTGAACTTCGGCAAGGACTACCAGGGCGCGGTCGCGGCGCTCGCAACCCTTCAAGTTTTTCCGCAGAATGTCATGGTTGCTGACACGTCAGGCAACATTTATTACCAACGGACCGGGCGCGTCCCGAAACGGCCCGGAGAATTCGATTGGTCGCGCCCCGTCAGCGGCAGTACGACGCTCACGGAGTGGCAGGGCTTCCATCCGGCCAGCGATCACCTGCAAGTGCTGAACCCGCCGCAGGGCTACATGCAGAATTGCAACATTCCGCCGGACGCCATGATGGTCAACAGCCCCTTCAAGCTGAGCGAATCGGTTTCCTACCTCTTCTCGGATCTCGGGTATGGCAATCCACGAGATGGGTGGACCAATCAGCGCGGCGCACGCGCGGTTCAGTTGTTGGAGGCGGACGACTCGGTCACGGTGGAAGAGGCGTTGGCGTACGCGGTGGATGTGCATCCCTACGGGTGCGAGCGGTGGATCGAAGTCCTGCGGCTCGCGGACGAAGCGCACAAGGAGGTGCTTCGCGCCGATAGGGAGTACGCCGACGGCATCGAAGACCTGCTGAACTGGAACCAGGAACTGGCACGGGATTCCACGGGCGCGCTGAAATACTACTACTGGCGCAAACAACTCGTCGACGATCATGGCCGCGACGTGATGGAGCAGGCGGCCGAGCGTATCGACAACTACCTGGAACCGCTGGGGAAGC